>NZ_JBEYJD010000027.1:0-135426 GCF_040636125.1 Streptomyces sp. NPDC006733
CGCCCGCCGAATACGAAGCCAACCACTACCGAGCAGCCACGAAACCCCAGGTCACAGCCACAATCTGAAGTCTCTACCGAACCCGGAACGGTTCACCCGCAGCCGCCCCGCAACCTCTGACGGCTTGACCTGCTGGTCAAACAGTTCCGCCGCCTGCATCCGTACAGACTCCCGACGCCGGCGCCCCGTCGCAGTCAACCCGCCCCCATCCGCATATCTCACACACCCACAGATACAGCCACCCGCCCACATCCGTCAGCGACTTCACGCGGATTCACCCCGACGAGCTGAAGTCAGTAGCGGGGGCAGGAGGATGGTGGGGCTGGCCGCCAGATTCTGGACCGCGACGAAGCGGCGGTACAGGGCAGGGTCGGCGGGCATCCGGGCGAGGAGTCGGCGGACTGCCCAGGCCGCGGCCCGGGTGTGGACGGGGGCGTGGTCGAGCCAGCCGGAGTCGGGCAGGGTGCTCAGAATCCAGGGGAGGCGGATGTGCCGGGCGGCTTGGCGCTGGTAGGCGCGGGCCATGGCGGGCACGGCGGCTGCGCGGGAGCAGCTGAGCAGGTGGTGCAGGCTGAGGGCCTGCCGGGCGGCGACGCTGAGTCCGTGTGCGTAGATCGGGTTGAGGACGGCGACGGCGTCGCCGAGGGCGATAAGTCCGTCGGGCCAGGTACGCATCCGGTGATACAGGTGCCATCGGCTGTCCACCGGGCCGAATCGGCGCACAGAGCCGAGGGGCCGGGCGCTGGCGATCACCTCGGAGAGGCGGGGGTTGCCCAGTCCTGTGGCATAGGCAGCGAAGGCTTCCTCGTCGGCGGGGGGCCGCTCGCCAGCCGCTCCGATGAGGGTGACCCACACCCGGTCGCCCTCGATCCGGCCGGTGAAGCCGCCCCTGCGTTGGGCAGGAGCGGCGGGCAGTTCGACGCTCATCAGCCAGTCCGGCAGGTGTGCGTCAGCCAACTGGTAGAGCCGACTGGCGTAGGTGAGTCGCGCAGGTAGCTCGCGGGGCTCGGGTGGGCAGCGGTCAGCTGCGGTCAGCCAGTCTGAGAGTGCGGAGGTCCGGCCGGACGCATCGACTACCAAGTCGGCCGTGTACAGCGGCGGTTCCTGTTGGTCTCCGTTGTTCAGCACGTACACGCCGCATACCACGCCGTCCCGCCAGTTGATGCCCACGGCCGTGCCTCCCATGGCGGTGATCCGGGAGTCAGCTCGCAGACGTTCCCGGAGTAGATGCTCCACCAAGCTCCGGCTGGCGGCGATATAGGGGATGCCCGTGCGGATACGGGGCGACCAGCCGCCGGGGAACAGCACCTGGCAGCCTTCGCCGAAGTCGGCTTCCAGACCGCCGTGTTCCGACAGGGCGGCGCGGAACCCGGGAACGAGTGCTTCCACCGCGAGCAGGCCACCATGCATCAGCGTGTGCGGATGTTGTGCCTGGGGCACTCCTCGTGGGGAGGTGTTGTCTAGCCCGCGGGCGTCACGGTCCACGACCGTGACCAGCCAGTTGCTGCGGGCAAGGGCCAGTGCGGCAAGCTGTCCCGCGAAGCTCCCCCCGATCACCACGGCGCGTGGCGGGGGCGTGCTCACTGCGGCTCACCTGCCGGGGCCACGGGGCCCCACCCCTGGCATGCAACCGTCAGCAGGGGCGCTCCCGCCACGGCCGGATGAAGCCGAACGGCGTCCTGATCGACAGATGCGTCCATGGCCTGGAGCAGTCGGTCGGTGCGCGGCGAGCCGCAGCTGGACATCCTGTTGCCAGGCTGGCGCTTAGCTTTGGCAGCGAATTGGGTCGGCTGGGGAGTCGCCTTGTCATGGAAGCCTCCGATTCGCTCTTGTCGCCACGGCAGTTCCGGCCGCTGAACGTACATGGCGAGGATCGCCGAGCACGGTCCGAGGAACCGGCGTCCGGAGGCGGATAAGCAGGTCGAGAACATGCTGTCGGTCGACCGTCCGCAGCCGGACGGCACGGCGCGTTCCGGACAGGGAGGTCCTTCTGTCTTCATGAGGAGTTCCTTCCGGCACGTGGTGACCTTTCGGCGAGGAGGACGGGGAACTACCCCCTCGCCGTCGGCGTGACCGCTTACCCCCGCTTGAGCGCCTGCTGCTCCGCAGGGGGCGTCACCGTCTCAGCAGTACGTTCGGGCAGTGCCGATGTCCCTGGGAGGGTGCGCGGCTCCATGAAAGTGGTGAGTACGTACAGCAGGGCTGCCATTCCGGCGAGGGTGACCAGGCCGAGCGCGGTCGTGGCGATTCCGGCGAGCGGGGAGTTGACGGCGATGATCGTGGGCCACGAGAGGATGACCATCATCCCGAAGTACGGGCTGGAGGTCAGCGGGAGCAGCAGCAGTTGGCGGGCGGGGTTGAGGTGCCGGCCGAAGAAGAAGATCAGAGCGCCGGTGATCATTCCACTCATGACCCAGGTCGGGGGCCACACCATCCCCAGCCCCAGTACTTCCAGTGGCTGGTTCTGTGTCCATGCGAAGGCGTGCCCAAAGTTGATCATGATGAGTTCGGCGACGGCCTCGATGACGACGAGTCCGCCGACCCAGGTGAGGAAGCGGCGTTTGGTCCACCGGTCGTCCAGTGCGAGATAGGCGACGTAGCCCATGGCGGCGTACAGAGGGAAGGCGGCCGGCAGCCAGAAGGAGATGGGCCTGTCGAACATCTGGTAGACCACCGGGTACTCGGTGACGGCGTCCGTATGAAACCCGACGAGGGGGCGGGCCGCGGCGTCTCCGAAGATGGAGAGCGCGCCACTGACCAGGAGGATCGTCAGGGCCGCTCTCTGTTTCCGCCGCCACTCGCGGTAGGCCCACACCCCCAGAATCACGCCGCCGATGACACCTACGGCGAGAATTCCTACGTTGGTGACGCGTTGCTCCGTGCTCCCTCGCAAGATGTCCCATGCCAGATTCATGGCCTACCTCCTTGAGTTGTCACATGGTGCGGACGGCGTGTCAGGTGTTGGACCGTTGCCCCGGCTCAGCGGTCACCTCCCCTACGTACCGAGGCCTGCCCGCTGCGCTCGCCGTCCGGATCGGATCGGATCGCCGCAGTAGAGCGCCACTTCGCTTTCCTGAGCGGCCCAGGAAGGCGGCATGATCCGTTCGGCGAGGCGGGGCTTGTGGCAGATTGATGGGAGTCGTGCCGGTGACCTTGAAGCGAGGCACAGCGCCCGGCCAGTAGGCGAGGCATCGGCCCCGACGGGGCCGTGTTCACTGCACTGTTCCGTCCTCGGCGCTGGAGTCCAGGCCCATCCGCTCTGCGATCCACGCGGCCAGGCCCGCGGCAGTGGGGCGGACCCAGATGACGCCCGACTCGATCGTGGTGTCCAGGGCCCGCTGGAGCCGGTTCTGCAGCTGGACGGCGCGCAGGGAGTCGAGGCCGAGCAGGATCAGACTGGTGGAGCGGTTGATGTGCCCGTCTGCGGTGCTGAGGATGTCACCGACCTGGCCGACGATGAAGTCTTCGATGAGGGTGCGGCGCCGGGCTGGAGTGTCGGCCTCCCGGAGCTCTTGGAGGATGTGTTGGTCTGCGCCTGGGTCAAGGATTGTTTCGGTGGCCAGTTCCTGGAAGAGCGGGGCGTTGGCGAGGTGCGGGTAGGGGGCGATCCAGGTGGTCAAGTCGAGTGGTGAGTAGGCCATCCTGGTGTGGCCGGAGGCCAGGACGCGTCCCAGTGCGTCGGTGCCGTCCGACGGTTTGATCATGGCGAAGCCCTGGTCGGCGAGGTGCTGGCCGCGGCCGATGCGGGCCCAGGCACCCCAGTGGACTGCCGTCGCGGGCAGTCCTTGCGCCGCGCGGTAGTCGATGAGTTCGTCGGTGAACGCGTTGGCCGCCGCGTACATGGCCTGGCCGGGCGAGCCGGCCAGGGAGGCCAGGGAGGAGTGGACGGCGAAGAAGTCCAGGTCCTCGAAGAGTGTGGCTTCGTGCAGCGCCCACGCGCCGCGTGCCTTGCCCCGCCACACCCGGTCCAGGAGGGCGGCGTCGGCGGTGGCCAAGGTGGCGTCCTCGACGACGGCGGCGCTGTGCACCACGCCGCGCAGCTCGCCCGCGTCCGCGGTGGCCCGGGCCACCGCGTCGGCGGCGGTTTTCGGGTCGGCGATGTCGCCGCGCACCACCGAGACCTTGGTGCCGTCTGCGCGCATGCGGTCCAGTGCCGCTACCGCCTGGGGGGAGGGTTCGCTGCGCCCGCACAGGACGAGATGTCCGGCGCCTTGGCCGGCCAGCCATTGCGCTGTGGCCAGGCCTACGCCTGACAGGCCGCCGGTGACCAGGTAGGAGGCCCCGGGCCGTACGCCGTTGCCAGGGGTGCGGGCCTCGGTGGGCGCGCCTGCCCGCAGCCGGGCGGTGTGGCGGATGCCATTGCGCCAGGAGATTTCGCGGGATGGTCCGTCGGCGGTGAGTTCGGCGGCGACGTGCGTGAGGTCGGCGGCTGAGGCGAAGTCGATCAGGGTCGGCTGGAGGTGGGGTGCCTCGAACGCGGCGCAGCGCAGCAGCCCGCGCAGCCCGCCGACGGCGGGTTCGGGGCCGGTGGCGCGCACCACGACGCGCAGTGCGGCGCCGTGTCCGTGGGTAAGCAGGGCGCGGAAGAGGGCGGCGAGGCGGGCCGTGCGGGTCTGGGCGACGTGTACGGGGTCGGGTGCCGGGGTGGCCGCGTCGAGGGCCAGCACGATCCCGTCCAGGTCCCGGTTGGCTGCGTCGGCGAGCAGTTCCTCCCAGTCCGGTTCGTTTTCGCCATCTGGGGCGAAGGGAAGCAGCCGGGCCGTGGCGGTGTGCTCGCCCAGGGTGCGGGTGAGCCGCGGAGCCCACAGCGCGGGCTTCTCGGCCAGGATCAGCCAGGAGCCGTCGCGGCGGGCGGCGGCCTCGGGGCCCGCCGGTTGCGCGGTGAGGGGGTCGGGGGCCCAGGCCAGATGGGACAGCCGTGCGGCGAACTGTTCCTCCTTGGGCGTGACGTTGGCCAGGCGGAGGCCGGTGATCTCGGCGACCGGGGTGCCGTTGTCGTCGGTGAGCAGGCAGGAGGCGCGGCAGGAGACGTCATCGGCCTCGTGCAGGCGGACCACGGTGTGCCGTGTGTGGCCGGTGTGGCCCAGGACGCGGATCTCGTCGAAGCCGACGACGACGACCGGGCCGGGGGCGAGCGGGTAGCGGGTCAGCCAGATCGAGCCCGCCGTCTGCACCACCTCGTCGGCCAGGGCCGGGTGCAGGGTCATCATCCAGGAGGAGATGCGGGCGCTGTCGTCGATCCGCACCTGGGCGACGGCCAGGTCCTGCGTGGGGTGCAGCCGGACCCGTTCCAGGCCGTTGAAGGCGGTGCCGTGGGCGACGTTGTGGCGTTCGCGGAAGGTCCGGTAGACGTCCGCGGGGCTGATCTCTTGCCAGTCAGGTCCGGGGTTGACCGGTTGTGGCACGTCCGGTGTTGCCGTCGCGGGCCGGGTGGCGGCCGCTTGGGTGGTCGTGCCCAGGCGGTGGGCCGTGGCGCGGGCGTGGGTCAGGATCGCGCTGCCCTCGTGGGTGACGATGTCGAGGACCGCCTGGTCGCCGTCGATGGTGCAGCGGGTGGTCACCACTGGTTCCGGGTCCAGGGGCAGCGGGGTTTCCAGGGTCACATCACGCAGGGCTATGCGGTCGCTTGCCAGGGCGTGCCGGGCGGCGGAGAGCATCATCTCGGCCAGGCCGGTGCCCGGCATCACCGGGACACCGGCCACCGCGTGGTCGGCGAGCCAGGGCACCCGGGCCGGACCGACCGGCGTCTGCCATAGGTGACGTCCCTCGTGTGCGGGGTCGGCGACATGGCCGCCGAGCAGGCTGTGCTGGCGGGCGCCGACCAGTTGGGGCGCGACCAGTTCGTAGGGCGGGTCGGGGCGTTGGTGGACGCGGTGCCAGATCGTGGCGGGCACGTCCACCAGCCCTCCGCGGTAACGGGCGGCGAAGTCGACCGCCGCGCCGGCGCAGTGGGCGGCCGCCACATGCGTGGCGAACGCGGTCCTGTCGTCACTGCCCCGACGCAGGCTACCCACTGCCACCGCATCGGTGACGCCCACGCTGCGGGCGGTCTCGGTGACGGCGCGCACCACCAGCGGGTGGGGGGAGCATTCGACGAACAGGCGGTGCCCGTCCTCCAGCGCGGCGGCCAGCGCGCCGACCAGCCGTACCGGGTGGCGCAGGTTGTGGGCCCAGTGGACGGCGTCGAAGACTACCTCGGCGCGGGGGTCCTCATAAGCGGTGGTGTAGACCTTCAGGCCGGCAGGTGCGGGGGTGATGTGGGCGAGCTGTGCGTGGATGTCGTCGATGATCGGGTCCACGTGCGGTGAGTGCGAGGCGTAGTCGACCTGGACCAGGCTCGCGCTGACGTCCTTGTCCTGCCAGGTGGCGACGAGGTCTGCGACCTGCCGGGCGTCGCCGGCGATCACACAGGTGCCCGGGGAGGTGAGGACCGCGAGCGAGACCCCGACGGCCCCGGCGGCCTCGATGTCGGCCTGTACGCGGTCGGCGTCCAACAGGACGGAGGCCATCAGCCCTCCGTTGATCCGGTTGGCCAGGACCGCCCGCCGGTGATTGACGACCAGCCCGTCGCGCAGCGACAGCGCTCCGGCCACCACGGCGGCGGTGATCTCCCCCAGGGACTGGCCGATCACCGCGGCCGGCCGGATGCCCCAGGACTCCCACATCCGGGCCAGCGCGATCTGCACCGCGAACAAGGTGGGCTGGATCCGCTCCACCCCGACCAGCAGCTCGGGGTGGGAGATCATCTCCCGGAGTGAGATTCCGGCCTCCTCCCGCATCATCGGCTCAATCTCGTCGACCACAGCCGTGAACACCGCGTCGACGTCCAGCAGCCCCTGGCACATCCCCGGCGACTGGGAGCCCTGCCCGGTGAAGACGAACACCGGCCCCGGCCGGTCACCGTCCAGCACCGTCGAACCGGTGACCACGTCCGTACCCGCCCTCTCGCGAGCGAACTCTCGCAGCCGCTCCACCAGCTGGGTGCGACCCGCCGCGAGTACCGCGAGGCGGTGCGTGGCATGCGAGCGGCGCACCGCCAGGGTGTGCGCCAGGTCGGCGGGGTCGGGGCGCCGCGACTGCACCACATCCGCGAGGGCCCCGGCAGCCACCGGCAGCGACTGCGCAGACGGAGCCGACAGCAGGAAGAGCAACGGCTCCCGCACTGCGGCACGGGCTGCCTGTCCCTCCGGCGGCGCACCGCCGGTACGTACCGTGCGTCCGGGGCGGCGGGTGGGCGGCTGTTCCAGTACGGCGTGGGCGTTGGTGCCCGACAGCCCGTAGGAGCATACTGCGGCCAGCCGACTGCCGCTCTCCACCGGCCATTGCTCTGTCTCGACCGGGACGAACAGCCGGGAGTCGGGGTCCAGGGGAATAGCCGGGTTCCAGCGCCGGAAATTGAGATTACGCGGCACCAGCCCCTCGCGCAGCGCCCACACCGTCTTGATCAGGCCAGCGATCCCGGACACGGGCTCGGAGTGCCCGAGGTTGGTCTTCACCGAACCGAGCGCACACCGGCCCCGGCCCCGCCCGTAGACGGCGTTGACCGAGGTGTACTCCGTCGGATCGCCCGCCGCCGTTCCCGGACCGTGCGCCTCCACCAGGCCCACGTCGCCGGGATCGATCCCGGCCCGCTCCACGGCGGTGCGGAAGGCGACCTGCTGCATCTGCGTGGACGGCGCCGTCAGCCGCTCGGCCTGGCCGTCCCCGCTCAGCGCGGTGCCCCGGACCACCGCCAGGACCCGGTCCCCGTTGGCCAGCGCCCGGTCCAGCGGCTTGAGCAGCACCATGCCGCAGCCCTCGCCCCGCACGAAACCGTCGGCCCGCTCGTCGAACGCGTAGGAATGACCGGTAGCAGAGGTGAGCCACTGTGCCTCATAGTGCAGCGTCTCCGGCGCGGTCATCAGCATCGACGCCCCGGCCAGAGCCAGCGAGCACTCCCCACTCGCCAGCGCCCGGCAGGCCACATGAAGCGCGGTCAGGCCCGAGGAACACAGCGTCTCCACCGTCATGGCCGGGCCACGCAGGTCCATCCCGAAGGTGATGCGGGCCGGCGCGTTGCCCGGCGAACTGCCGAACATCGACAATCCGTCGATCCAGTCCCGCACCGGCCGGGCCCGGCTCAACACGTCGTCCAGCGCATAGAGGCCGAGGAACACACCGGTATCCGAACCGCGCAGCGAGGCCACGGGTAACCCCGCGTGCTCTACCGCCTCCCAGGCGCACTCCACCGCCATCCGGTGCTGCGGATCGATGATCGCCCCGTCCCCGGGAGCTACCGAGAACGCCGTGGGCTCCCACGCCCAGACGTCCCCCTCCACGAAACAGCCGCGTCCGTAGCGGGCGGCGACCCGCGGATCCTGGTACCGCATCAACTCGCCGGCATCCCAACGGTCGGCCGGAACCGGGCTCACCGTCTCCCGGCCGTCAAGCAACAGCTGCCACAGGCCGGACGGGGTACGGGCTCCACCAGGGAAGCGGCAGCCGATACCGATGATCGCCACAGGCATGTCACCGGGAGCTTGGCGCGAGACAGGCATGTTTCCTCCGTACGAAGTGGGGACGGACCACGAGGGCAGCTCGGCGGAGGACGATGGCCCCTTCACTCCGCGATTCGGGTGCTGTAGGTCCACAGCACGACCGGCAGAACACGCCCATCGTCCGTCTCGGCCGACCGCACCCCCTCCAGTGCTTGGGGGCCGCCCTTCACCAGGAAGTCACACATGGTCATCACTCCTGTCGCCTAGGTCTGAGGAGAGTCGGGTCGCCGTGACCGGTGAGCTGCCCGGTGTAGTCGGAGGGCTTGCCGTTCACTGCTGCTGACCAGGTCGACCGTGTGCGCAAGGCCGTTGCTATTGCCCATCACGACGGTGGCTCGTCCAGTTCAGCCGCGGATCTGCGCAGGTCCAAGGCTCCAACGTGGGCGCATCTGGACGTGTGCCGAGCACATGCGACGCACGAGGCGGCGCACTGCTCCACCGCGCGCCGCCTGCCCCTGCGAGCGGGCCTGGCCGGGCATGGCCCAGACCATGCCCGGGTAAGAGCGGGTGCCTGCCATGGCCTCCCGCGTCGGGAGACCTTCGCTCGGCTTGGTACTGCCGCCCACGATGGGTGAGGAGACCCCGTGGTGTGGACACACCTGACGATGGATCTTGACGGTCCAGGGAGGTGTAGGCCCCAGAGCAAGGCCCTCGAAATACAGTCCTGTCGACGATCGAGTAATTCCCCCGCTTGAGCTTCTTCGTCCCCAGGGAACCCACGGGATGACGACGGTGCCCGGGGTGGGCCGCCCGATCTCTGAGTGTGCGGGCCGCGTCGGCCCCTCAAGGACGCCTGACGGCGTCGCTACCGCGATGAGCTGCGCTCATCCTTGACCGCCCGCCCCGTCCCTGAAGATCGGCTGGATATCGGGTGGCCCGGGAGCTGTGACGTTCCCCTGGTCGTGGAGGAGCAGCTCCTCGATCCCCCTGGGGACGTCTGCGAACTTTGAGTGGGGAATAGACTCTGGTGCTCAATTCCGGCTGTTCACGCGGCGAGTTTGTGGGCCAGTTGGTCGAGGCGGCTTGTGCGGACACGGCCGAGGGGCTGGTCGCTCCAGTAGGCGTCCAGTCTGACCACGTTGAGCGCGGTGGCGGAGAAGGCGTGCTGGAGGCGGACTTTCGGCAGGCCGCGGTAGCGGGCCCGTCGTATCCCGGTGACGTCCAGGGCCTGGTTGATGGTGCCCTCGATACCGGCGCGCAGGGCGTATTTGGCCCGCCAGGTGCCGGTCTGAGGTTCGGCGCGGGCCGTGGCGGCGGTCTCGTGGATCTCGCGGGGCCGCAGGGTGAGCGTGCGAAAGCCGCGGGCCGCGGTGGTGCACTGGGTCTGTGAGGGGCACGCGCGGCAGTCCCAGCGGTCGAACTCGACGACGATGGCGGGCTGCCCGCGCTGGGTGACCGGGAACCAGCCGGTGCTGGTGCGGCCCTGGGGGCAGCGGGCCTGGCGGGCTTTCCAGTCGATGCGGAACGCGTTCTTGGCGAAGCCCTGGTCGGCCTTGGCCTGCGGGGAGTGGTCGGCAAGCAGCGGTGTGACCATCGCGATGCCCTCCTTGGCCGCGGCCGTGACCAGGGCGGCGGAGGGGTATCCGGAGTCGAGATAGTGCTCGCCGGGGGCGAGACCGGCATCGGTGAGGCGTCGCTGGATGCCGGCGGTGGCCTTCACGTCCGGCACGGTGGCGTCGGTGGTGGCCACGTCCGTGATCAGGTTCACCCTCGCAGGCGCACCGGCTTCGGCGGGAGCATGGCAGCTCTCCGTCATATGGATCTTGTAGCCGCACCAGAACAACTGGTCGCCCTTGGCTGCCCAGCGGGCGCCGGTGTCGTAGGGGGAGGCCAGGCGGCGTCTGCCGGGCGGGACGCCCTGCTCGTCGGCGTCCCGCTTCACGATTACCTCCCTGCCCTTGGCCTCGATGCGCCGGCAGTAGGTCTGCACCAGCACCTGCCGCAGGACCTGCACCGCCTCCAGGTCCCGGATCCATACCGGCGCCCGGTCCGCCCAGGCCGCCTCGCAGATCCGGTAGCCGTCGGCGGCGAACACCAGCGCCAGCCGGTCGCGTTTGACCCCGCTGGACGGCATGTTCCAGCTGTTGACCCGGGGCCCGTAGCGGTGCGCGAACTCCGCGACGTCCACCTGCGCTGCCAGCCACGCGGGCGCGGCCACCGCCAGTGCCTCCAGGGCAGCGCGGACGCTCTCCCCGGCCAGCTCCAACCGGTTCAAGTCCCGCACCGCGGAAATGACGTGGGTCGAGTCGGTCCGCTGTTTCCCGCCGGCGGCAACCAACCCGGCCTCCCGGCAGTGCGCGAGCAGCCGGTCGAAGGCCACCCGCTCCAGTCCGTGCTCGGCCAGACGGGCACGGAACCGGCTGAGCACAGTGTGGTCGAAGCCCGTGTCGGTCAGCTCCAAGCCGAGAGCGTACTTCCAGTCGATGGCGCGCACCGCCATCGCCGCGGCCTGCCGATCGGTGAGGTCCTCCGCGAACTGCAACACCGTGACCAGCGACAACACCGCCGGAGACATCCCCGGGGCCCCGCGCACACCGAACGCGCCAGCGAACGGCTCGTCGACGAACACCGCCGCCAGATGGTCACGGACCCGGATCGGCAGACTGCCCCCAGGGAACGCGGCACGGGCCGTAGCCACGGTCTGCGCCGGGACGACGGGTAACCCCTTGGCCGGCATCGACATCAGTCCACTCCCCGCGGCCGCACGACAGAGGAACGGCACGCAAGGCCCATCCTTACGTCAGCATGCCTACCCCCGCAGGGAATTGAGCACCAGAGTCCCCCTGCGTGGACAACACCTCCGCGATCTCCTCGCGCAGAGCTTCGGCGTCGTCCTTGGTGCCCTTGATCATTAGGCACCAGTCGTCCGCGTACCGGGTAAGCCGGTAGTTGGGGAGACCTTGACGAAGCCGCTTGGTCCGCGCCCAAGGCGTAGACCTCGGGCCTCCCGGCGACTGGGCGATGTGCTCGTCCAGGACCGACAGCGCCACGTTGCTCATCAACGGCGAGAGAATCGAACCCTGTGGGGTACCGGCGGTGGTCTCTCGAAGTACCCGGTCCTCACCGAGGATGCCCGACTTCAAGAACGCCTTCACCAAGATCAGGACACGTTTGTCTCCGACACGCTTCCGCTGTCGCAGGTTCCTGAAGACTGGTTCTGGATCACTTTCAGTGCCAGGGCCACGGAGGGTCACCGAAACTGCGATCATGAACGGTTTGGGGCGCTGAGAAGGACGCGCTTGCGGAGTAGGTCGAAGTTGGCTCGGCCGAACATCTGCCTCTTCAACATCTTGATTTTGTTGTTCTGGCCCTCGACGGCGCCGGAGCTCCACTTCAGGGTGAGGCCGGCGACGACGGCGTCGAGGTCCTGGCCGAGGCCGGTGACGAAAGTGTGCAGGGCGGGCAGGTCGTCGGCCTTCACACGCGTGATCCATTGGTCCAGGTATTTGCCCTGGCGGTTGTTCATGAGCTCGGCGAACGCGCGGACGTGATGCGCGGTGCGGTCGAGAGCGGGGCAGCGGACCAGGATTGCTTTGAGCTGCTGGGTCTGGTCGTCGGTGAGGCGGTCGGGGTGGCGGGTGAGCCAGCTGGTCACGTTGCGCACGGAAGGTGCTTTGCGGGGCGGGTTGTGCGGAAAGCTCTCGCGGAGCTTGCCCACGTACTTCTTCACGATGCTCTCGCCACCGAGGTAGCCGCGCTCGCGCAGTTCCTCGAACAGGGCGCGGGCGACGGTGCATCCCTCGGCCCAACGCTGGTGCAGGTAGGGCTTGTAGGGGTCGAGGATGCTGGGCCGGCCGGTCCACTGGCCGACCAGGAGCTCGTCCGGGTCCGCGGCGTTGGCGAAGCGGCGGACGGTATTGCGGGCCAGCCCGAGCCGGCGGGCGATCGCGCGCAGTCCGACGCCCTGGTCGAGGAGCGAGCGGACGTCCGCGTGTCGTTCCCGAACACGGTCCGAGAGTCGGCCCGTTGTCCGCGGCCCAGCAGGAGCGGACGGTTCGAGATTCGCGTTTTCTATGGCCGCGACGCCCTGGGCGGTGGGGGATTCGTGCGGCTCACGCAGCAGGGCGCGATGCTGGACGACTGTCTTCTCGACGGCCTCGGCCAGATTGGACCAGATGGTACTGGTGGGCCGTCGGCGAGGTGCCTGCTGAGCAGGCCCTTTTCCCACGGCCCCCAGCCCGAACGACGCATGCGACTTGTCACCGCACGTCGCTCTCCAGTGACTACTCCGTGAGTGCTGGGACAGGTCTTCTGCCGTGGATGTCCGCATGACAACTGCCGCAGACCACAGAGGCCTTGCGATGTCGCACGGCCATGAGATCTGCCCACGGCGGCCGGTTTCCCGGTCTGCCAAGGTCTGCGAGCTTGGCGACGTGGTGGACTTCCACCTCGTCGAGGCGTCCGCATGCCTCGCATCGTCCCGCGAGAAGCCGGGTGACCAGTTCCTTGCGTTTGATGTTGACCGGGGCCAGCTGATGGTCGGTGACGACCGTCTTCTTGTCCTGTCGCAGCGGGATCCCGCCGAACCGTCCGACCAGTGGCTTCCTGCCGGTGCGTTCGACGCGGGCCTCGAAGCACTTGCGTGGCCCGTACGGTGTCTCGACGGTGGCCGCGTACTTGCGCGCCGCCTTCGAGAACGACGAGCGGTGCTTGTTGGCCAGCGTCATCAGCATCGAGGCCGACATGGCCCATTGCAGCCGGGCGAGTCGAAAGACGTCGCCGGCCAGCAGGTAGTACTGGACGATGCCGCGGTACTCGGACCCGTAAGTGCTGATGATGACGTGGTCGTCCTGGTTCAGCAGCTCGGGCCGACGCGCGGGTTTGCCGCGCTTCATGTACTGGGCCTGCTTGGCAACTACCACCGAACGAGGGACACGCAGACCGATCGTCCCATTGACAGACCGACGCCTGCCGGAGATCTTGCGGTCGTTGTGGTGCACGGTGATGTCGTAGCCGAGGAACCTCGCCGCCCCGGTGCGGGCGTGTGTGATGAGCGTCTTCTCCGGCGATAGTTCCAGCTTGAGTTCATCACGCAGGAATTGCGCCAGACGTCTCTTGATTTCCTCGGCCTCTACCTTTGGTCCGGCGAACCCGAGCAGGGTGTCGTCGGCATAACGCACATACTTCAGCCGCCGATACCCAGGATCCTGGGTATCTATGCTGGGCATGCTGTGGAGTTGCCTGCGCAGCTCCCGCACCTTGGCGCGATCGCCGCGCTTCCGGGCCCTGCCCATCGCCGCCCACACCCGATGAAAGGCGCGGTTCGGCTTCCTGACTCTTCCCCGGGTGTACTCAGGGATCAGAACCTTCTCGACGTACTCATCCATCTTATGCAGATAAATATTGGACAAGATTGGTGAAACAACCCCGCCTTGCGGACTCCCGCTGTGCGTGGCGTTCCAGATCCAGTCCTCCATGTATCCGGCCTTGAGCATGTTGCGCACCAGCCGCAGGAACCGGTTGTCGTGGATTTTCTCACCCAGAGTTCCGAGCATGACCGAATGGTCCAGTCGGTCGAAGCACCGGGCAATATCACCCTCGATGAACCAGATCGACCCCGTCCAGGTGTGAGCCACCTCGCGCAGTGCGGTGTGACAGCCCCGGCGGGGACGGAAACCGTGAGAGGAGTCGGAGAACGTCGGCTCGTAATACGCCTCAAGAAGCAGGCGGATCACCTCGCCGACGAGCTTGTCGCTCCACGGAGGCAGGCCAAGCGGACGCAGCTTCGTGCTGCCCCGACCTTTCGGGATGTAGACCCTCCGAGCTGGGCTCCACCGATACCGCTCGTGGCGCAGTGCGTCGATGACGTGCTCGATCTTGCCCAGCGACATGCCGTCCACGGTCTCCCCGGTGACCCCCGGCGTCATTGCTCCCTTGTTGGAGTACAGACGTCCGTAGGCCAGCAGATACAACTGCGGATTGAATAATTGTCGATACAGTTCATTGCACGGCAGGCCACGCCTGCCGCGTTCACGGAGGACACCCAGCACCGCTTCGGCACTCTGCATTACGCATACCTCCCGATTCTTAGGTGTCCGATCACCTGGCCCCCTTCGCCCGATGTGGACGGCTTTCCCGCCCTCCCTGGCCGGTCGTGACTCCGGCGACTACTACGGGGCCTCCGTCGCCATAGGAAGATCTCCTCCCTTAGCCTCGATCTTTCATGGTGGGCTGCCGACGGAGTCGGTGGCCCACCATGAAAGATCGAGGTTAGGCGATCCCATGTTCGTCCTTGTCATACGTACTAGCGTGACGTAGGCGCTCCACTCATCCCCTTGAATGCCCTCATTGGGCATCGCTCTGCGTCCCGGAGGTTGTCCCGGGTCTGGCACTAACCCAGGACAGGACACGGCACCGGTTTCGGATGTCTTTCCGGTGGATTCGACCTTCAATCTTCTGGGGATTGGAGTTCAGGCAATCCAGCTTTCGCCATATCACGCGGGTCCCGCGACGCACCGTCTCTGACATCTGAACCCGGCCGTCGCTTTTCTGGCATGCTATTTTCCCCATCACCGTTTCCGGATTGGGTAAGCCATCAGACCCAGGAACATCCCTCCGAATTCCTCCCGGCTGAAACCGGGGATACAACAAGGCGCCTCATGGCGCACTGCCATCGGTCGGCGACCTGCACTGCGTCGGGCAGGGCACGGCGGATGGCCTCGGCGTAGGTCGCGGAGCCGTCCCGGCACACGACCTCGACCCCCGGATTCTCGCGCAGCCACGCTTGAAGCGTGTCGGCCGTGCGGTCGGGCAGCACGTCGAGCCGCTCATGCGTTGGTGCGTCGATCACCACGGTGGCGTATCGGTGCCGTCGGCGCAGGGCGAAGTCGTCGACGCCGATCACGCGGGGCGCTCGTCCGGTGGGCAGTGCGATGCGCAGCAGGGTGCGCAGGGCCGTGTGACGCGACAGGCCGATTGCGAGTATCGCCAGCACACGCGATCCCGCACGGCCCGCTAACTCCTTGACCACGGCCTTGATCTGCCTGGTCAGGCGGGTTGTACGCCGCTGGTATCGCTCCAGCACCCCAGGGAGCTGCTCGCGAAAAGTGTGGCGGCAACCGCGGGTGGGACACACCAGACGCCGAACCCGGACCCGGACCACAACCTGCCGGCCGTCGATCGGCAGGTCGGCCACCGCCCGCCAGTGATAGCCGTGCACCCGCCCCGACAACACCCCGCACACCGGGCAGACCGCAGTCGATCCTGGAGTCCGTGCCCTCACGACCACGCGCTCACCCTCGTCGACCACATCCTCGATGACCAGCGGGGCTATCCCCGAAAACACCGTTGCCACCAGCTCGTTGAGACTCTCCACACTCACATCAACGACCCACGCCACTCTGCGTCACCACCGAATGTGAGACAGAGCCGTTTATTAGACACTCCCTCGATGCGGGCGTTGGCGATCGCGGAGGCCAGGTCGTCGGTGGGTCGGGCGCGGCGGGATTTGGCGACCTTGCGGAAGTAGGTGAACAGGTCGTACAGGACGGCGGGCTGGGCGAACGGGCCGGCGTTGCGCCGCAGGTCGGGGTCATCGGTGCCCAGCAGCTGCTGGGTGAGCAACTACAGGCGGGGAAAATCGCGCTCGGGGAGCCCGAGGAGGGACAGGAGGACGGCCAGCGGGTAGCGCGGCAGGGTGCTAGGCGAAGTCAACCGTGATGCCGCCAGGGCCGCCCGCGTCCAGAAGGTGGGTGACGTGGCGTTGGGCGAGGTCGTCGACGCGCTGTTGCATCTCGCGCATCACCTTCGGCCGGAACCAGTCGGTGCTGATCTTGCGCAGTGCCAGGTGGTGCGAGCCGTCCATCTGGACCAGCAGGCTCAGCCCCAGAAGGCGCTGGGCCCACAGGGTGGTGCGGTCGCGGGTCGCGGGCATCAAGATGGTGCGGGGAGCGTTCAGGAACACCTGGTGGTTGTGCTCGATCTCTCGGAGCCTGCGGCGATGCGAGGACGTGCAGCACGGGGGTGGAGCACCGGGCCGTCGAGACGTGTACTCACCCGCTGCGGGCGGAGCAGCCGTTGGATCGCGTCCGGCAGCACAGGGAACTGGGCAGGTACTCGCCGTGCGTCCCGTCGCGTGTGCATCGGTCCTCGGCCGGGGTGCGAATTTCACTCTCCGGAGCCTGCGCTGCGACGTGCCCGGTATTGCAGTTTGCACAGAGCGGCACATCGCAGCATGCGAAGGGGCACGGCGGCGCACCGCAAAAAGGCGCAATGTGGTCCAGGAAAGTCTGGATTATCTCTTTCGGAACTTTACGGAAGCTCTCCGGCAGCCAGGAATTACATGGCCGAGTCGTCTAATCCCCCTCGGATCCCTGGAGTTTTTTTGTACGCCGTTTTGCACTCCGGCAATCGCGCTGCGTGCGCCCGCGCTAGGAGCGCACCGGGTCAGGAATCGCATGCCCCCACCCATCCGCGCCGGACCTGGACTTTATTGAACTCTCCGGCCTACCGTGCGACTAAGGCTGCCCACCGCTGGCTGGGTGCGATCCGACCTCCCGAGGCGTTGGAGGAGTGATGAAAAAGGACAGTCATTCATTTTCCGCCCGGGTGGCCGAAAATATCACTTGAGGGCGGGCCTGCCTGGATGGTCACGGGAAATCTCCTAGTGCGCACCGATGAGTCGGTGGTCGCGGTGAAGATTCTCAATGGGAGCAGGTACGAGCATTTCGCCGATTCAGGAAGGCGTGTTTCCGTGCGGGGGGAAAATGAGCGCGTCTTCTCCTGGTCGCACTGCTCATACCTGGCTGAGTGATTCTTCTTGCGCCGGGGGCTACCCGGGGGCGGGCACCGTGAACGGGGACTGAGGACAGAGGCGGAGTGTCATGTCGGCAACGGAACGTGAACCGGTCGCGATCATCGGCATCGGCTGCCGCTTCCCCGGAAGTGTGGGAAACGGCGGGGCCCTGTGGGATCTGGCGGCTGGGGGGCGGCAGACGGCGGGGCCGGTGCCGGAGGGCAGGTGGGACGCGGCGCGGCTGGCGGCCGTGCACGATCCCGAGCTCGCCGCTCGCGCCGGGCGCGGCTGCTTCCTGGACGGGGACGTGTGGGCGTGGGATCCCGCCGCGTTCTCCGTCGCACCGCTGGAGCAGCAGCAGGTGGACCCGCAGTTTCGGGTACTGATGGAGGTGGCGTGGGAGGCGGTCGAGCACGCGGGCGTGCCGATGGATCAGATGCGCGGTTCGCGGACCGGCGTCTATATGGGCACCTACGCGCCGGACAATCTCTTCCGTGAGGCGCGGCCGGTTGAGGACGCGCCCAACAGCGCCTACCTGTTCGGGAACTTCACCGCCGGGGCGGCCGGCCGGGTGGCGTTCTCGATGGACCTGCGCGGCCCGGTCATGGTGGTCAGCACCCACTGCTCCTCGGGTCTGGTGGCCTTGGATACCGCGTGCGGGGCGCTCACGCTGGGCGAGTGCGATACCGCCCTGGCCGGGGCGGTGCTGCTGATGCTCTCGCCCGAGACCCATTACTACGAGGCGCCGCTGCTGCTGTCCGAGCGCGGGGCGTGTTTCGCCTTCGACGCCCGTGCCGACGGCTACGTGCGCGGTGAGGGCGCGGGCGTGCTTCTTCTGAAGCGGCTGGCCGACGCACGGCGTGACGGGGACCGGGTACTGGCGGTCATCCGGGGCAGCGCGGTCAACAACGACGGCCAGGCCAGCCGCCTGACCGCACCCTCCACCCAGATGCAACAACGCCTGTTCCGCGAGGTCGTCGTCCATGCGGGCATTGACCCGGGCGAGGTCGGGTTGGTGGAGGCCCACGGCCCGGGAACGGCGGTCGGCGATCCGATCGAGTACACCTCCATTAACGCCGTCTATGGAAGGGGCCGTGGCCGGTGCGCGCTGGGGTCGGTCAAGACGAACATCGGGCACTCGGAGCCGGTGTCGGGCATCGCGGGCATCATCAAGGCCGTGGAATCCCTGCGACGCGGGAGCATCCCGCCGAACGCCACGTTCCGTCATTGGAATCCCAGCATCCCGCGGGATGGTGACTCGCGGCTGTTCGTCCCGACGGACGTGACTCCGTGGCCGGTGGAGGGCGCGGCACGGCTGGCTGCCGTGTGCTCCTACGGCGTGACCGGGACCAACGCGCATGTGGTGCTGGAGTCGGCATCGGTCCTCGCCCCGCGCCGAAGCACCCGCAGGCCTTCTCCGACCGGTCGAGAGGACCGGTTGTATGTGCTGTCGGGCACCTCACCGCAGTCGTTGACCCGCGCGGCCTCCCGCCTTGCCGACTGGACCGAGGGCCCGGGATCGGACGCCGCTGCGCTGGATGTGGCCCATACCCTGGCCGAGCGCCGCTCGCACGCCGACCACCGGCTGGGCATCGTCGCCCGTGACCTGCGCCAGCTCGCGGCCCGCGCGAGGGCCTTCGCCGCCGACCAGGCGACCAACGGTGTGGTGTCCGGGACGCCGGTGCTGCCGCCCGGGCATGTCGGCCCGGTGTTCGTCTTCACTGGCCAAGGCTCGCAGCGTCCCGGCATGTGCCAGGGCCTGCTGGCCGACGAGCCGGTCTTCGCCACGGCCGTGGACGAACTGGAACCGCTCATCCGCGCTGGGGCTGGCTTCTCCCTACGCGAGGTGATCGCCTGTCCTGAACTACTGGTCGGGCTGGAGCGGATCCAGCCCGCGCTGTTCGGCGTACAGGTGGCGCTCGCCGCCGTCTGGCGGTCCTGGGGCATCGAGCCAGTGGCCGTCATCGGCCAGTCGCTGGGCGAGGTGGCCGCGATGGTGGTGGCGGGCGGGCTGCGCCTGGAGGACGGCGTGAAGGTGATCTGCCGCCGGTCCGCCCTGCTGGCCACGATCTCCGGCGGCGCGATGGCCTCCGTCATGCTCGGCGCCGGTCACGTCCAGGCCGCGATCGACGCGGCCGATGCCGACGGGGTGTCGCTGGGCGTCCTCACCTCCCCCGGCATCACCGTCGTGTCCGGCGACGCCGCCCAGGTCGCCGCGCTGGTCGCACGATGGGAAAACGACGGCGTCGTGGCCAAGCTGATCGACGTGGAGGTGGCCTCGCACTCCCCGCAGGTCGACCCCGTCCTGGTGAAACTGCACACGGCACTGGCCGACCTGCCCCCGGCCCGCCCCCGCATCCCCTTCTACTCCACCGTGGCACCCGACCCCCGGGACCCGGGCGTCATGGACGGGGCGTACTGGGTGCGCAACCAGCGCGACCCGGTCCGGTTCCACGCCGCCGTCTCCGCCGCCCTCGCCGCCGGACACCGGCTGTTCATCGAATGCACCCCCCACCCCCTGGCGGTCCGCCCGATCCTGGACACCGCCCGGCACGATGCCGTCCTCGACGCCGTCGCGGTCGGTACCCTGCGCCAGGGCACTGACGACCAGGAAGCGTTCTTGACCCATCTCGGCGCGGTCCACGCCGCAGGCTACGACGGCATCGACTTCCACACCCACTACGGCGCCGGCGAACTGACCGATGTGCCGGTCACCGACTGGCATCGCACCCGCCATGGCGGCGACGAACTCGCCTACCGGCTCGTCGCGCCCGCCCTGCCCGGCGCTGAACAGCACCCGCTGCTCGGCGGCCACGTCCACGACCCCGACCAGCCCGGACGCCACCTATGGCAGACTCCGCTCGGACCGCGCCTGCTGCCCTGGCTCGCCGACCACACGGTTGCCGACACCCCCGTCCTCCCCGGCACCGCAGCCGTCGAGATGATGCTGGCCGCTGCCGCACGCGCCTACGCCACCGACACCGTCGCCGCCACCGACGTCACCATCCTGCACCCGCTGCTCCTGGACACCGAGCCACTGGTCACCACCCGGTTGGTCCATGACGGGGACAGCGCCCTGGCCGAGATCGTGTCCACCAGCCCGGACGGAATCACCGTGCACGCCCGCGGCACGGTCCGGTCGCTGTCCGGCCACGAGCAACCCGCACCACTGGCTCCCGCCGAACTCCACCCGGACGGCTGGCACGACAGCGACGTCGCCACCTTGCACCGGACTTTCCGCGACCAGCACAACGTCTTCCACGGCCCGGCGTTCACCGCCATCGACCGCATCCAAATCCACCCCGACCAGGACCGGGCCGTCTCCACGCTGCACACCCACGACACCGCGCGGGTCTCGGCCTGGACGATGTCCCTGCACCCCGCGCTCGCCGACCAGGTCGTCCAGACCGCCGTGGCAGCCTGGCTCGCCCACTACACCCTCACTCCGGGCCCGGTGGTCGTCGCCGGATTCGACGACGTGTGCGTATATGGGCCCACCGCCCACACCCGCACCGCCGCGATCCGCCTGCACCACGCCGACGATCTGGGCTGCACCGCCTCCGCCCAGCTGGCCACCGCCGATGGGACCGTCGTCGTCGAGATCCGCGGCCTGCGCGTCACCAACGTCATCCCACCTACCGAACGCTTCGCCGCCCGCCTCGCCCATCACACATGGGAGCCCGCCCCCGCGCCGAAGGAACGGCGCCGGGCTGCCGACAGCACCTGGGCCCTCCTCACAGCCCAGGACGAAGCCTGGACAGGCGAACTGGCTTTGCACCTCAAGCAGCAGACCTCCGGCTGCCGGCGGCTGCCGCTGGCCACCGTCCTCGCCGACCCCGGCGAACTGGCCCCGTGCGCGGGAATCGTTCTCGCCCTGGCCGACGAACCGGCCATAGACCCCCCCGCCGCCGCCGACGCCGCGCGCGACGTGGTCGCCCACACGGTCGCTCTCATCCGCCGCCTGTCCCAGTGGGACCAGCCACCGCGGCTCTGGATCCTGGCCCGCACCGGTCATGCCCCGCTGACGCTGGCCGCGCTCCGCGGGCTGCTCAGGACGGCAGCGTACGAGCACCCGGAACTTCGCCCGAGCTGCCTGGAGTTCACCGCGAGCGCCACGGCCCACGCCGAGGTCGTTGCCGAGCTGCTCGATGACGAACAACCGGTGACCGAGACCGCGCTGCGGCTCGCAGGCCGCCACACCGCCCGAGTACTGCCCGGCGCGGACACCGCTGTCGCGGCCGGCGCGCGGCCCCCCGTCGGCCCGGTGGGCCCCGGAGCGGCCTATCTCGTCACCGGCGGCCTCGGCGGCCTCGGGCTGCTCACCGTCGAATGGCTCGCGCGGCGCGGCGCGGGCCGCATCGTCATCGTCGGCCGCGCCGCCCCCACTGCCCAGACTGCCGTACAGCTGGCCTCGCTGCGCGCGGCCGGGGCCGACATCCTCGTCGTCCGCGGTGATGTCGCCGACCCCTACCTCGCCCGGAGGGCCGTCGCGGCAGCCGGCGAAGGCGGACGAATGCTGCGCGGGGTTGTCCACGCGGCCGGCGTTGTCGAGGACGCCACTTTCGCCACCCTCGACACCCAGTTGCTGACACGGGTCTGGCGCGGCAAGGCCGAAGGAGCCTGGGCCCTGCACCACGCCACGTCCGAGGCCAATCTCGACTTCTTCGTGCTCTATTCCTCCGTCGCCTCCCTGATCGGGTCCCCGGGGCAGGCCGCGTACGCCGCCGCCAACGGTTTCCTCGACGGGCTCGCGAAGTGGCGCCACGACCGGGGCCTGGTGGCCACCGGCATCCAATGGGGCGCCTGGAGCCACGTCGGCCGCGGACAGCACCTGGCCGAGCGAGGATTCCTCACCATCACCCCCGCCGACGGCATCGACGCCCTCGAACGCATCCTCGCCGCCGGATACCGCCAGGTCGCCTACTCCCCTCTGGACGTCGGCCAGTGGATCGCGCCCTATCCGGCCATGAGCACCTCCACCCTGCTCGCCGCGTTCCTCACCCCTGGCGAGACCCGCGAGGACGACGGGCACGAGGTCCGCGACCAGCTCCTTGCCGCCGACAGCCGAGCAGCCCGCCGCGGCATCCTGGAAGCATTCATCATCGACCACGTCCGCGATCTCCTCGGCGGCACCACCCGTCACATCGGCCCCCACACCAGCATGGTCATCCTCGGCCTTGACTCCCTCGGCGCCGTCCAACTCCAGCAACGCCTCCAACACGCCCTGCATACCGAGATGAAACCCGGCGTCATCTGGACCAAACCCACCGCCGCCGCCCTCGCCGACTGGCTCCTGGCACACACCGCTCTGGGCTGATGAACGCTCCGGCACGTGGCGCGGCCCGCGCG
Source organism: Streptomyces sp. NPDC006733 (assembly GCF_040636125.1). Taxonomy (NCBI): domain Bacteria; kingdom Bacillati; phylum Actinomycetota; class Actinomycetes; order Kitasatosporales; family Streptomycetaceae; genus Streptomyces; species Streptomyces sp. NPDC006733. The sequence continues at coordinate 22,621 of NZ_JBEYJD010000027.1, forward strand.
GCACTGGGCTCACGCGAGAAACCGCTACATCACCACGGATGAGGAGAACCCCATGACGATCAAAAGGGCAGCTGTCGTCGGAGCCGGTGGCAGTGGCCTGGCGGCGGCATACGATCTGCGGCGGGACTTCGACGTCACGCTGTACGACGCCCAGAGCCACCTCGGCGGCAACGCACACACCCTCGACGTCACCTCCTTGGACGGCGAGCAGACGACAGTCGACACCGGTGTGTTCACGTTCTTCGACGGGGTCTGGCCGTCCCTCTTCGACGACCTGGGCATCAGGGCCGTCCCGCTCCCGCAGAGCATTCCGATGATGGCTCTCCGCTGCGCGGAGTGCGGATTCTCCTTCGGCTCCCCGGAGGATGCCGAACCCGGCAGTCCTCCTCGGCGCCCCGACGTTTCCGCCACCGTCTGGGAACACTTCCTGGAAGACTTCCAGAAACTCGGGCAGGCCATCGACGCGGACACCGCTGTCACGCCGGAAGACCTCGTAAAGAGCGAAGGGTTCTCCCGGTATTTCGTGGAGCACCTGATCACGCCGGCAATCGCAGCGGCCTACATCATCTCCCCCCAAGCAGCCCGGCGCTGCTCCGTCTCACCATTGTTCAAGATCCTCATGTCAGTGAACTTCATGCCGGGCGTGCCCTCCACGGGATGGATGTACATCCCGGAAGGCACCCGCAGCTACACCCAGAGCCTGGCGGACGAACTTGCTGCCGTGCGCCTCGGCACGGAAGTCCAGTCCGTCCGCCGCACAGGAGACGAGGTCCTCATCCGCGATGCTGCGGGCGACGTTCAAAGGTTCGACAAGGCCGTCCTGGCTGTTGCCTCCGATCGGGCGCTGAAAATCCTCGACACTCCGACGGACGCCCAGAGCCGGGTGCTGTCGGCGTTCCCGTACGACTACAACCGGTGGATGTTCCACACCGACGCGTCCTTGCCGCACAGCGACGGGGTCATCAGCTACCAGATGGCCGCATGCACCGGCGAAGCACACATCAACCTTCCGCATAACGGCCCTCAGAGGCTCAACAGTCCCACGCAGTACCTGTCCACCATGACGTGCGGTGGCGGTGTCCCCGATCCGGCGCAGGTTCTGCAGACGATGGACCACGGCATTGTCATCCTCACCCCGCAGGCCGTAGGGGCCCAGCGCGACCTTCCCCTCATCAGTGACAGCACCCTGGCGTTCGCCGGCGCCTACTTCGGTGACACCGGCCACGACAACGCGTTGGCCTCAGGGCGCAACGCTGCCCGGGTCCTCAAAGGCCTTCAGCCCTGCGGCGGCATACGTGACCTGCTGACCTCAGCCTGGGAACCGTGGCGGGAATGAGTCCGCAGCGCCCGGCGGACCACTGGCGAAGCACCGATCCGAAACGAAGGAGCGCTGATGGCTCACGCACGTGAAGCGCGGGCGGCGACGGCACGACGGTTGCCGGCCGCCCCCAAAGGCTTGCCAATGGTGGGGCACGCGGTGAAGCTGTGGAGGCAGCCGCTGCAGTTCCTGTGCTCACTGACGGACCGCGGAGATCTGGTGGAGGTCAAGATCGGCCGCCAGAAGGCACTGGTCGTGTGTGATCCGGATCTGATGCAACAGGTGCTGCACGACGGGCGCACCTTTGACAAGGGCGGCCATTTCTACGACCGCGTTCGCGAGGTGGCCGGTGACGGACTGGGAACCTCGATGCACGAACCGCACCGACGGCAACGCCGTCTGATCCAGCCCGCCTTCCAGGCCGACCGGCTCGTCGAGTGCGCTAAAGACGCGGTCAGTTATACCGCCGAGGTGACGGGCGCATGGCGCGACGGTCAGGTCATCGATGTGATCGAGGCGATGGATACGATCACCTGCAAGGTCACCGCAAAAATGCTCTTCGGAGCCTGCCTGCCCAGTGCGAAGGAGACCGCAGCCATCCTCGGCTGGCTCGAGGACCTCAATGAGTGGATGCAGCAGCGCACGGTCACACCATCATGGCTGGACTGGGTCCCCATCCCCGGCAACCGGCGCTTCGACCGCGCGCTGGCCTCCTTGGATGCCTTCATCTACGGGTCCATCCAGACCTACCGGGACGAGGGCATCGACCAGGGCGACATGCTGTCCGTTCTCACCACCGCCCGGGGCGACAACGGCGATGCCCTGTCCGACCGGGAGATCCGCAATCACATCATCACCTTCATCATCGGCGGCACCGAAACCGTCTCCAGCCTGGTGGACTGGACGATGCATCTGCTGGCCGTGCACCCCGCGATGGCCCGGCGCGTGCACACCGAGGTAGACACCGTGTGCGACGGGCGCCTTCCCGTCCCCGCCGACGTCGCCCGCTTCGACTACATACAGCGCTTTCTTGCCGAGGCACTCCGCGTCTACCCACCCGCATGGCTGGTGAGCCGGGTGGTCACCCGCGACACACATCTCGCCGGATACTTCCTGCCGGCTGGAATCTCGGTGCTGTGCAGCCCTTACGTCCTCCACCACCGCCCCGACCTGTACCCCGACCCGGAGGACTTCGACCCGGACCGATGGCTTCCCGACCACGCTGCGACCATCCCGCGCGGCAGCCACATTCCCTTCGGAAGCGGTCCGCGCAAATGCATCGGCGACAAATTCGCCCTGCTCGAAGCCCCGCTCATGCTCGCCACCATCACCCTTCGCTGGCGGCTTGAGCACCTTCCTGGACAGACCACCTATCCCCCCTCTGTGCGCCGCGTCGGTCTGCGGCCGGCGCAGTTACGCATGCGAGTACGGCAACGCCACCCGGTCCAGAATGCATAGGCGAGTCCGCCCAAAGCAGCTACCGCACGGGAAGGAGCTGTTCTTCGAGGGCCACGTCCCAGCGTTGCCCGTGCGGGGCGGTGGTCCCCGAGGCAAGGTCCACTACGACAACCTGGAGCTGGATCGCGTGGGAGGTCTCGGACGCAGGTTGGACGGCTGACGACGTAATCGCGTTTCTCGACTGCGGTGACGCACCGAACGTGGTTCACCGTCCGTCAGGATTCCTCGCCGGGCGGCTGGCAGGGGCGGTGTCCCTGTGGCCGACCGTGGAGGGCCGGGCTCGCGCGGTCCAGGCGTACCGGGACTCTCGCCGTGCAGAGCAGGCCCGTTGTGCCTGTCCCGGAAGATCCGGTGCAGGTCCGCCACCGCCTCCCCCCCAGTTCTCCTTGACGCGCCGGCACCTTCATCTGGCCCTGCCCGGTCCGCGAGCCCGTCACTGTGCGATCTGGCCCGATCCCCCGGCTACGCAAGGAGGTGCACATGTCCCGAGAGCGGGGCACGCAGAAGGCGATTGTGCTGGGCGCGGGCTTCAGTGGGCTGCTAGCCACCCACATCCTCAGCAAACACGGCTACCAAGTCGCTCTGCTCGACCCCGACCCTATCCGCAACGCTCCCGCCTACCGGCACGGCACACCCCAGGCACGGCATCCGCACAGCCTTCTGCAACGCGGCGCCACCACCCTGGATCATCTTTTGCCCGGTCTCCTCGACCAGCTCGTCGAACAGGGCGCCCCGGTCTACGACTTCGGCCAGGACGCCAGGGTGCTATTCCCCCGCGGGTGGGCCCAAGCCGGATTCTCCGGGGTACGCCTGTACGGGGTGAGCAGACCTCTCCTGGAATCGGCCGTCCGCCGCCGGGTTCTTGCGCACCCCGGGGCGCGCCCGGTCGAACAGGTACGAGGCGTCGGCCTGTTATGGCGTTCCGGCCGGGTCGCCGGCGTGCGTAGCAGCGACGGATACGATCGTCCAGCGGATCTGGTGGTCGATGCCAGCGGTCGCGCCTCCCGGCTGGGGCACTGGCTGGAAGCCGCCGACCTGCGACCACCGCACCCCAAGCGGGTGTCCGCGCGCCTCTCGTACACCTCTAGGCTGTACACCCTGCCCGACGGGTACGCACCCGACTGGCGGATCTCCGTTGAACTGACCTACGCGCCCGACCGGCGATGCGGCGGGGTTGCGGCTCGTGTCGAGAACGACCAGATCCTGGTGACCCTGATTGGCGCGGACGGGGAACGCGCCCCGCGTGATGAGCAGGGCTTTCGCGACTACGCGGCCAGGCTGCGCAACCCGCACCTACTCGACGTGATCACACACGCCCGGCCCATCGGAGCCACCTACCGGTGCGGTGGCCTGAACAACCACTGGAACCCCTACCACCGCATGCCCCACTGGCCGAACGGACTGCTCGCTCTCGGCGACGCCGTCTGCACGCTCAATCCCATATACGGGCACGGCATGACCGTGGCCGCCCTGGAAGCCGAGATCCTGGACCAGCTACTGGCCAAGGGGACTGGTTTGGGCAACCTGGAGCGCAGGTTCCAAAGAGCGGCCGTATCCGCAATCCGCGTGCCCTGGCAGCTCGCCGCCTACTCCGATACCGGATGGCAGCCTGGCCACCGGATCTCCCTGCCCGTAATCGCCCACCACGCGGTACGCAGCATCGTGGACCGCATACCCGACCATCCCGTCCTCTACCAGCGCTTCATCGCGGTCCAGAACCTTCTCGCGCACCCGGCGACCCTGGCCCGCCCCACAGCACCGCACCAAGGCCCCAGGGCAAGCCTCCGACGGCAAACGCTTCACCCATCCCCTGATGGACCTCGTCCGCTACCCGGTGGGGCAGAGAACCGGGAGTGACGTGATCAGGTGCTCCACCCGCGTACCCGCGTACCCGCGCCAGCGGGCAGCACCGCGACGAAAGGCAGAATAGGCATGACCACCGGACACACCGCCCAGCCCGCCCCCGGCCCGGACGGTCCTCCCCTCTCAGAGGGCAGCGCCTCCCACCGCCACAAACTACGCTGGATGATTGCACCCGTCTTCTGGGCCGGCCTGGGTGTGTTGTGTCTCCTGGCGCAGACCTGGGTGTTCGCGCGCTGGGCAGCCGACGGAAACGCCCACGCCTATCCATCCGGCGGCTACGACATTCCCGAACCCCTGAGGATCAGCACACTCGCACTCGAGATAGTGGTCACCGTCGGGATTCTCGCGGCCGCTGTCCTCCTGTGGCGGCTGTCCCGAACGGCGGGCCATGTCACCCTGTACACGACACTGTTCACCGGATACCTGCTGAGCTTCTGGACCAACCCCTACTCAGGGACCGTCTATCACGCGGCCGGGCACAACAGGTACAGCCTGAACGTGGTGTCGTGGGGCCCTTACCTTCCCGGCTGGCACGGTCCGTTCCCTCAGATCGAGAGCTTTATCCTCAACGCGTCCTATCCCGTGTCGCTGATCTGGGCCGTCATCGGGGTGGCAGTCGCCGGACATCTCAAGCAGCGGCGACCGTCATGGACCCGTGCCCGGGTGGCCGCTCTCACCGCGGTCATCATCTTCGTTGTCGACGTCCCCCTGGAGACGGCCTACATGCGTCCGGGCGGATGGGCCTACCCGCGCGCCCTGTCGTACCTGACCCTCTTCGAGGACGACTGGTACCGCATCCCCCTCACCTCCCCCTTCACCATGGTCCTGTTCGTCACGATGCCTGTAGTGCTGATGTACCTGTACACCAAACCAGGCAAGGAGGTCTGGCTACTGGAAGGCTCCCTCCAGCTGCCTCCGCGTGCCCGCACACCGATCCGCCTCCTCGCGGGAATCGGGTTCATCAACCTCAGCATGATGGCCTTTCAGTGGTTCATGGTCATGGCCTCGCTCGTCAGCTACCAAGCGGGGCTTCCGAGCTGGATCAACCTCCCCAACACCTGATAGATGCCGCGTTCTGCGAGCGGTTGCGATTTTGCCGTGAGATCGGTCAGGCTGTCAGGCGGTAGTGGGAAGGCTCGTTATCGGTCAAGCGACCTGGCCAAGTCCCGCGGCGGTCAGGTCCTGCTCGCGCAGCGGGGCGAAGTCGACGTCGAGTTTCGGGTCGTACGCGTCGGGCTGGATGTCGAGTTCGTGGGTGGAGTACTCGCCGACCTCCCAGGCCAGCAGCTGCTCGGACCAGTCGGCGTACTCCTCCGAGCCGACCACCGCGACATCCCCAGTGCGCAGTTCCTCAGCGAGCGCGGTGAAGACCATCGCCTCGAAGTGCTTGCGCAAGAACTGCCCGGTCCGGTTCTTGTCGACCACCGCCCTGCGCCAGTTCTGGGTGGCGAAGGAGATGTCGACCTCCTGGCCCTCCTCGTCGAAGGCGGTGATGTACTCGCCGCGGGCCGCCTGGTGCCGCTGGGCGTGCGCGAGGGCGTCCAGCACCCGGCTGTCCTCGCTGGTCGCGGTGAACTTCAGCTTGTCGTTGTCGGCCAGGTCGGAACATCACCGCCCGGTCCCGGCCGATCTGCCCGTGGAGCAGCACTTCCCAGAAGTTGCCGTGATGGGCGGAGATCTTCTCGATCTGCTCGTACTGCTTCGCGAACCCGCCGAAGCCGTCCACCGCGCGGGTGACCGCGCCTAGCCCGCCGGCCTGCATCAACTGGGCCTTCACCAGAGCGAGGACCGCCGGGGAAACCCTGCCCTCCAGCCGCGTCGCAACCTCGTCCACCGACGCCTCCTCGTCCAGACCCTCCAGGGCCTGGCGGACCTCGGCGGTCATGGCCGCCGCCTTCGTGAATGCCTCCTGGGCCGGGCCGCCCTCGTCGATGTACTTGAGCACCGTGCGGTAGTTCCCGATCAGGGACTCGACGATCTCCCGCTCGGCGAGCCGGATCTCCTCCAGCTCCACCTTGGCCTCCTTAATCTTCCCCGCCACCCGCTTGCAGAACATCGTCGCCAGGTCGTCCCGCACCCGCATCCGCGCCTTGTGCGTCAGGGCCGCAACCAGCGCGATGCGCTTGACGGGCACGAAGTCCCGCAGCTTCGAGGCGTCCGCCGCATCCGCCTCCCCGGCGAAGTCGGTGACCTTCCCGCACGGCGACACCCTCCATCCACACGTCGGTGTCACCGAGCTCGTCCAGCCATTCCAGACACTTGGTCAGGTTGTTGAAGTACGCCCAGGTCAGACCCTTGGCGGGCTTCCTCAACCGGTTGAACAGCGTCGTCCCGTCGCTGTCACGCTCCTCCAGCAGCCGCATGAACCCTGCCCGCTGAGCAGCGCTCATGCGGTCGTGGATACCCGTACAGATCGAGGCGTTCACCTCGGTGCGGATTTTCGAGGCCATCTTGTCGAAGGTCGAGAACCCGGGCAGCTCCAGCCCGGCCTCCACCACCTTCTCCAGCGCGATGTTGATCAGATCCGCCGGGCGGTTCTTCGCCGCGGCCTCCTTGCGGATCGACTGCTCGACGATTCCCCGGGCCTTGGCCTGGTCGTATGTCACGCTGGCCTGCTTGCGAACCAGGCCCCGGTGATGCTTGGCGGTCCGCTCCGCGGTACGACTTCAGCATCAGCAACAGGGCTAGCCGATGCTAATCGCAGTCCGTGGCATCGGCCGCCCACTCCAGCTCATCGCGGGACGGGGAGAAGAACAGATGAAGCTCGTGCGCGGTGATCAGCCGCTTGAACCGCGGATACGCGGTCCGTTCAATCGATGTCACAACCCACCCCAGGCCCCAGACGACGCTGACCATCACCACCAACGACACTGAGCCGAAGGAGTGACGGCCGACGGGCGCTCAGGGCTTCAAGATCATCCCGTTGCCCCTTTGGCGCGTATCTCGGTCACACCCCATCAACGTGCGCTCGTCGCTCTGGTGTACCTGCGCAAGCACGACACCCTGTCCCAGATCGCCGCGGGCTTCGGCATATCGGTCGGCACCGCCCACGCCTACACCACCACGGTCATCGACCTACTCGCGGACCGGTCGCCGGGCCTGCTGAAAGTCCTGCGTGAGAGCGACCCCCAGTACGTTCTGCTCGACGGGACGCTCGCCGAGTGCGACCGCGTGGGCGACAGCCGGGCGGACTACTCCCATAAGCATCGCCGCCATGGCGTGAACGTGCAGGTCGTGACGGACCCAGTCGGTCAGGTGCTGTGGATCTCGCCGTCCCTGCCCGGCCGGTACCACGACCTGACCGCGGCACGCACCCACCGCATCATCCGGACCTGCGAACGCCAGGGCGTCCCCATTCTGGCCGACCGCGCCTACCCGGGCACCAACCCCTGGGTTACCACCGGACGCAAACGACCGCCCGGCGGACGACTGTCCCCGACCCAGCAGACGATCAACCGGGCCCTCGCCGCCTCCCGAGCACCCGTCGAACGCGGCGTGGCGCGGCTGAAGACCTGGCGCATCTTCCGAAGATCGCGATGCAGCCCGAACCGCATGCCGTCAATCGCCAAGGCCATCCTTACCCTGGAGAGGCAACGCTGAAAACGTTCACTGTACAGAACCGGTATGCGCTCAATCTCTCAACAGCCTGGGGACCGTACATCCCGGGCTGGGAGGGGCCACGCTCAGTGGAAATGGCGGAGACCCCGCTGCTCGCCGGCGGATTCATGTATGTCCCTCCTGATCACCTGGTATTAGCTCCGGATGTGGCTGCTCAGGAATTGATGCGGTCCTGCACGCATTGGCGCATGGCCCGGTTGGCGCCCGCCGTTCTTCTGATCGGCCTCCTGGTCGACATTTTGTGTCGCATGAGCCCCGCCCGCGAGCTGGGCTGGTAGGCGCCCAAGGCAGGTTGCGGCGTCTGGCCACGTAGGTGCTCCAACCTTTATGTCACCGAAAAGAATCGAGCACACCATTCAGGGACGCCGCCTACTGAGCGGAACCCCCCTAGTTCGCGCAAATTGATAGAGCGCTGGCCGCGTCGTACTTGCAGATCAGGGCCGTCGTCGTAGCCTCGTCACCAGCCGTGCCGGTTGGCTGGTAGAACTTTGATCCGACGAAGTTGACTGTTTTTCTGACGGCTGTTCCGGATACTCCGCCGATGTCGATGCCGAGTTGCGCATCGGCTGCGAGGCGGTCGGCCTCCGCTGCGGCCGCGTCATCTTTGAAAATGTTCGGCCCGACGGTATATCGGAAGTCGTGCTGGGCACAGCCTTTCCACCATTGTGGCCACGTTGCCGCCTGGGGCAGACCAGTGCATCCGTTGGAATAGAAGCTACGTCGCAGTTGCTCTGCTTCGCCGTTCGTGTCCTTGATGATCGCTGTCCTCAGCAGGATGAACTTGTCGTTCGGCAGGGCTGCTACTTGGCCGTAGAGTTCCTTGCTGAACGACGCTCCTGGCGCTGCATCGTCCTGGCTGGGCGCCGAGCCGTTTGTCCATGTTTCCGGTGAGTCGCCACCGGCGCCGGCGCGACCCTCCAACGAATGGTCCTGGAGCCGTTGTTGGCTGCAGTCCTTGGCGGCAAACCTCGCCATTGGATCGTCGGATGCTTCGTCGTCGGTGGCCGGGGCGTCGCTGCAGGAGACCGCGGCGTCCGGAGCGTCGCCTTCAGTGGCTGGTGTCTCCGATGCGTCGGTTCCTGCGGCAGGTTCCTCCGGTGCGTCGCCGACCGCAGCACGTTTTTGCCGACCGTCACTCGGGGTACTTGGGTCCGCGGAGCTGGGCAAGGCGTCGGTGGAGGCACCCGCTTGCGAGCCAGCGTCGCCCGGTTCGCATGCGGAGACCCCGAGTGCGGTAAATGCGAGTGCTGCCACTGTGACAACCCGCAGCTGGGTTGATCGAGTCATGAGGCCATGAAGAAGCATGGGGAAATTCACCTTCTTGATTCTTGTCACAGCAAAAATGAAGGATTGGCAGAGCGCCGTATGCTGATCCAGGCGAGAGCGTGTGAGGATTTAAGGTTGCCAGCGCCTCAGCATTCATGGAAGATCTTGATGATCTACTTCGCGCCTATCTCTCTAATGGGATGCAAGGCGTCCTGCGCTATGACCATTACACGAACCGTGCTGCTCTATCAAAGGTCTGGGGGTATTCATCGTTTTGCACACAATTTGCGTCAGGCCGGGCATCCCTCATCAGTACGTGGTGCTGTGGCGCCAGACCCTCTTCCGAGATCTCTAGTGGCCGGATCACGGTGGTGGGAGGTCTAACCCGATAGCGGCCATGGGGCCCTTGATGAGACCGGATCGGTACCGCTTCCGGTTTGGGGGGCTTCACCCGCCAGGTGGGTTGGTCGATGCTGTGTTCGGTGATGTGCCGGGGTCCTTCCTCCCCAGGTGCGACCATGCGCCCACGAGCCGGTTGAACTTCGGAGCATACGGCGGCCGCTGATACACGGTCGGCCATAGTCGCCCGGCGATCAAGGGTCATATCGTGCGGTTGCTGTGCGAGTTCAAAGTGAAGTAACTGCCGGGAAGTGACCCATGATTGGTTCTGCGGTACTTGTGGACGACCGGGGCCCGGTGTGAACATCGACCGCTACGGAGCCGGCGGGGACAGCCGTGAACGCCGGGCCCGCCGTATCCGTAGAACAGCGCACAGTGTCCCGCCCGGCAGCCGCTCCCGAATGGAACCGATATGAAGCCTTCCTTCCGTGCCCAGCTGATAGAGCGGAACCCGGGCGAGCCCGAGTTCCACCAAGCGGCACAGGAGGTGCTGGAAACCCTCGAGCCGCTCCTCGCGGCACGGCCCGAGTTCGCCGAGGCGAGACTGGTGGAGCGGATCTGCGAACCGGAGCGCCAGCTGATGTTCCGGGTGCCGTGGCAGGACGACTCGGGCGAGATCCACGTCAACCGGGGGTTCCGGGTCGAGTTCAACAGCGCGCTGGGACCGTTCAAGGGCGGTCTGCGCTTCCACCCCTCGGTGAACCTGGGCATCGTGAAGTTCCTCGGTTTCGAGCAGATCTTCAAGAACGCCCTCACCGGACTGAACATCGGCGGCGGCAAGGGCGGCAGCGACTTCGACCCGCACGGCCGGTCGGACTCCGAGGTGATGCGCTTCTGCCAGTCCTTCATGACCGAACTCCACCGCCACCTCGGCGAGCACACCGACGTCCCGGCGGGCGACATCGGCGTCGGCGGCCGCGAGATCGGCTACCTCTTCGGCCAGTACAAGCGCATCACCAACCGCTGGGAGGCCGGCGTCCTGACCGGGAAGGGCCTGGAATGGGGCGGCTCGCAGGCCCGCACCCAGGCCACCGGGTACGGCAACGTCCTGTTCACCGCCGAGATGCTGAAGAAGCGCGGCGAGGACTTCGACGACCAGCAGGTCACGGTCTCCGGCTCCGGCAACGTCGCGATCTACACCATCGAGAAGGCCCAGGCCCTCGGCGCCAACGTCCTGACCTGCTCCGACTCCGGCGGCTACGTCGTCGACGAGAAGGGCATCGACCTCGAACTCCTGCAGCTGATCAAGGAGGTCGAACGCGGCCGGGTCAGCGACTACGCGCAACGGCGCGGCATCTCGGCCCGCTACGTGGCCGGCGGCCGGGTGTGGGACGTGCCCGCAGACGTCGCCCTGCCGTCGGCGACCCAGAACGAGCTCGACGCGGACGCGGCCGCCGTGCTGGTCCGCAACGGAGTGAAGGCCGTCTCGGAGGGCGCCAACATGCCCACCACCCCCGACGCGGTCAAGCTGCTGCGCGCCGCCGGGGTCGCCTTCGGGCCCGGCAAGGCGGCCAACGCGGGCGGCGTCGCCACCAGCGCCCTGGAGATGCGGCAGAACTCCAGCCGCGAGTCGTGGTCCTTCGAGCGCACGGCGGAGGAGCTCGCGACCATCATGCGCGACATCCACAACACCTGCCACGACACCGCCGAGCGCTTCGGCGCCCCGGGCGACTACGTCGCCGGCGCCAACATCGCCGGCTTCGAGCGCGTGGCCTCCGCGATGCTCGCCCAGGGCGTCGTCTGACGGGGCCGGCGGGGCTCCCAATCACGTCAATGCGTCCGCGGCAAGTACACCGAGACCCGCCGGTTCATCAATGGAAGGGTCGCTCCGCACGTCGCCCTGGAGCCCAAGGCCGGTCGATCAAGCACCGAACCGTCGGATTGATTTGGTGGAGTCACGCACGACGTTGTCGCCGACCTCATTGATCTCTGACGGGCTCGGGCTGCCGATGCCAAAGAGCTTGGCAGTCCAGGCCACCGTCCGAGGGAAGGGAACTGTTGCCAGGGCGATGTTGCTATCCCTCCAACATCTGAGAGGACAAGCGGGCGCTCCCAGGCGGTGCCTGCTGGAACTGGGAAGACCGGCAGACCGGGCCAGTGTGACCCGCTGGGACAGCAGCCCCAACCTGCGCCGGATCCTCCGCCCTATCCCAGCCGGGTCGGCTGCAACGGCAGGCAGATCCTCGAGCGCGTCTGCGACGACGTGACGTAGATCGTGTTCCCGGTCCGTGAAACGCCTCCACTCCAGCCGGGCCCTGCCCCATTTCTGGAGGGCCGATCGCCGTGGCCGACGCCACGACCGCAAGCACTGCGCCAGGGGCCGTTGGCGAACACTTACAAGCGTCGGAGACTCCAGGACCGGGCGCTACGACAGCGATCGCGACCAGTGCCAGCCCGGTTCGCCCAGACCAGCGCCATCATCTGTGGGGGTACGGATGAACAGTCCGCAGAACTTAAGGTCATCGTTTCGGGACAATTGACTTCTCGCCGACGAAATTCTTGTCAGGGTGACCCAAGTTCGGCTGACGTCGCCCTAGTTGATCAAGACCGCTGATACAACTGGGCCCGGAGTTGAAGCGTTCATCAGGCAAGTGAGGTGAGGACCATTTCAGTGGCCGTGAGCCAAGTGCGAAGCTGAGATTTCGGCTTCTGTCTCTCGACCTGACTCACATGTCGGCTGCGCGGCTGCGAGTTCAGCGTCACGCACTGTGGCGTCCGTCCTGGTCGCGAGGGTGCCCTGGCACGGATAGGTGGGCGTGATGCATGGGAGAGCCCGCTGTCCGGGTCGGAGCGGGCGTAAGCCGGGCATCAGCTCCTGTGCGAATGTGGCGGCCTGCTCGCGACACCATGGGTGAGCGATAGCGGCATGCCCTCCTTCTCGGTGTCACGGAACAACTGCTGCGGAGCGGTGCACAACAGGCCGGTTCGTCGCCAGCCGACGTGTCATGCCCGGGTCGGCGCTGGACGTCCGTGAACACCGCCTGCTACTCGATGCTCGGAAGGGTTGCAATGCATCCGGTCCACCACGAATGGCTGACGTTGACGGCCTCCTACGCCATGGCCTGCCTGGGCTCGGCGTTGGGCCTTCGTTGCATGGCCCGAGCACTAGCCACGTTCGGGTGGTCCCGCCACGGGTGGCGGCTGCTGGCTTCCGTCGCCCTCAGTTGCGGTATCTGGTCGATGCACTTCATCGCCATGCTGGGCTTTGGGATCGCGGACACCGATGTCCACTACGACGTGCCCCTGACCTTGTTCAGTCTCTTGCTGGCAGTAGTCGTTGTGGGCATGGGCATCTTCTCCGTCGGCTACGGCCAGTCGAAGCGCCGCCTGATGCTAGGCGGCCTCGGCACTGGGCTTGGTATCGCTGGCATGCATTACGTGGGAATGGCGGCGCTGCGGCTGCATGGTCACCTCACGTACTCCTGGCCGTTTGTCGCCGTGTCGGTAGTGGTCGCCGTCTTGGCAGCCACATCTGCCCTGTGGGCCGCGCTCTCCGTGAGCCGCCCTTGGCCCTGTGCCGGCGCCGCGTTGGCGATGGGGCTGGCCGTCAGCTGCATGCACCACCTCGGCATGGCAGCTCTGCGCGTCCGCGTGATCCCGGCTCGGTCAGCCCTGCCAGGTGCCTCAGGTACGGACTTCATAGTCCCCTTGACCATCCTGGTGGGATCCTTCCTGTTCTTGACTGCGGCGTTCGTTGCGCTTTCGCCGAGCGAGCTTGCACTGCGCGCATCTGCAAGTGCCACATAGCGAAGCGACACCTGAGCCCTGGTCGCGTCGGCGACCTGCTTATTCCAGCCACCATATCCCGACTGAAGAGGACATCGTGCGAGCATACTTTGATTCGCTAGAGAAACACCTGACGATTAAGAAGGCTTCCTCCCAAGGCAACTCCGTGCACGAGGACCATCGGAGAAACAAGCTGAAATTCTACGAGTTGCCCTGGATCCGCCCCAGGTCGGTTCGAGCAAAAATAATTTCGCTCCTCATGGTGCCCATTATTTGCCTGATGGCCTTGTGGGCGTTTGTCACCGTCATCACCGTGCAGACCGCTTCGGATCTGACGCGGTCTCAGAAAATTAACGCCGATCTGCTGGCACAATCCCGGAACGTTGTCGCCGCAGCGCAGGCGGAGCGGGCGACAGCCCTGAGCTATCTTGCTGCTCCGAGCCGAGAAGCGCACGCCACATTCATCTCCCGTGCAAAAGACACGGATGCTGCCATCCGCGGCGGCCTCAGAGTCAACACGCTCGACCCTCGCCCCAACGCGGCGCAGCGTCTCGACCACCTCCGGAAGGCAGCGGGATCTCTCACGGCGCTACGTGCTCGCGTAGAAGCGTCCGGAGAGCGACAGACCGCCGGAGGTAACCGCCCAGGACCCAGGCGTGGTTCAACCGTCGAGGATGCTACTGCCGCACGATGGGCCGACACCTATAGCTCATATACAGCCGTGGTCGACCAAGGATTCTCCGTCAGCGAATTGCTTGTCGCGGAAATCGAGAACTATGCGGTCGCACTCGTTCCGATGGAAATTTTGCAGGCCCGCGAAATGGTGTCCCGTGAGTCTCTCATCCTCATAGTCGCCCGGGACAAGGGCTCTATGAACGATCAGCTGCACCGGGAATTTCTGGCGTCTGTTTCCACGCAGCGCTTTCTGCTCAACACTTCAGCCGGTGACCTGAAGCCCACCGACCGGGACCCTCGTACGGAACTGGCCTACCAGGCCCTCCGCACATGCGAGGACGCGGTATCGGCCGCCGGACCCAGGGCCGGGTGCTCGGCGAGCAGGCAAGGATGGGAGAAGACCGTCCAACCGGTGATGACGGCGTTGCTTGGACTGGAGTCCCAAGCCGGTGTTCAGCCCCAGGACCAAAAGGACAGTCTCGATAACGAGGTACGCAGTGACTCCGAAGTCATGATCTTTCTGGGGCTGGGCGGTGTGCTCCTGTCCCTGCTGGTAACTGTTCGCATCGGGCGGGGGCTCATGACGGACCTGGCCAGCCTGCGGATGACTGCGGCCGAGCTGGCAGAAAGCAGTCTCCCCCGCGCTCTGCGGCGGTTGGACGCTGGTGAGCGGGTGAGTATCGATGTGGAGGCGCCTATTCAACGGCATGGTCGCGACGAGATCGGCCAGATCAGGTCTGCTCTCAACGCGCTGCACCGGGGGGTGTTGCATCTGGCATTCGAGCGTGCCTCGCTGAAGGAGGCGGTGCATCGGGCAGACATAGCCAAAAGTGTGTCAGATGTGTACGTGAGCCTGGCGCGGCGCAGCCAGCCGCTCCTGCAGCAACAATTCGAAGTGCTGGATGGCCTGCAGCGGTCGACTCAGGACCCGCACATGCTGGGTGAGCTCTTTCGCCTGGACCACCTCACCGCGCGTATGCGTCGGCATACGGAGAATCTCATCATCCTGTCCGGCTCTACCCCGCCGCGGTGGTGGAGCGAGCCGGTCAGCCTTCTCTCGCTGCTGCGGGCAGCTCTCGCCGAGGTACACGACTATCCCCGGGTCGAGATGCACGACGTCCCTGCGCACTATCTGGCAGGCTCCGCGGTTGCTGATCTCTCGCACCTGATCGCCGAACTCCTCGAAAACGCCCTGACTTTCTCCCCGCCCACCACGATGGTGCGGATGCGCGCTGAGATGCTGGCCAGCGGGCTGTCCCTCAAGATCGAGGACCAGGGTCTCGGTATGAGCCAGGAGACGATGCTCCAGGCCAACCGTAGGGTCCAGGAGCCGCCCGAGGACAGCCTGACGGGCGGCGGCCAGCTCGGCCTGTTCGTGGTGAATCGGCTGGCCCGGCGGGCGGGTGTGAAGGTCCGGATCGGCAACTCGGCCCAGCACGGTGTTACCGCTACAGTCCTCATCCCGCGAACACTGCTGCGCACGCAGACGCGGGCGACTCCCGCATCGGTGACGCCAGATCCTCCATCGCCGTCCCCACGCCCTCCTCGGCCGTCACATCCCGACCCGCTCCCGCCACCGCCCGATCCGCCGCTGCAGTCTGAAACGGCGAGCACTGCCGGCTCTGGGGGTTCACTCCCCCGCCGTGTCCGGCAGACGAACCTCGTGCCGGAACTTCTCAACGCGCCGGGCCGGCCACTATCTCCTGCCTCCGGTCTCGAGGCCGGGCCTCGCAGTCCATCGGCGGCCCGGGCAACGATCGTCGCCCTGCAAAGGGGATGGCAACGAGGGCGGGGTGCCGGATACCCGGCCGGGTTCTCCGAGGACAGCGCGCCCGTGCGCCCGCACCTGGCGGAAACAGCTACCCCAGCCACGGATCTGGGCGGTTCTGTGGTGTCAGAATCACGCCGCGAATGGCGGGGCGAGGTTCCAGCTGGGCAAGAGGCATCGACCGATGCGGCAGCGACCCCGCCGGAACCGCTGGTGATGCGCACCCATGAGAACACTTCAGGAGGTCGGACTCAATGACTCTGCCAGCTCACGAACTCCGGAACACGGACTGGCTTCTGGATGATTTCGTCTCCCGTGTACCGCAGATCCGACATGTGGTGTTGCTCTCGGGCGACGGTCTAGCAGTCGGCGCTTCCAGCGAGCAGGAACGTGCTGACGCCGAGCGGTTGGCGGCTATCGCGTCCGGGCTCCACAGCCTCGCCAACGGCATCAGCCGTCAGTTCCACGCCGGCGCAGTGTTGCAGAACATGGTGGAACTGGAGCGGGGATTCTTCTTCGTGGTCGCGGCCGGGGACGGCTCACGACTCGCCGTCCTCAGCGAACTCAACGCCGACATCGGCCTCATCGCCTACGAGATGACTCGCCTTGTCCAGCGGGTCAGTGAACACTTGGGCCAACCCCTGCGCACCGAAATCCCCGGGCTACTCCACGAGCCCGATGGCACCACCCCATGACGGATCACAGTGGGCCGAGTGATGAATGCTCAACCGTGCGCCCATTTGCGATCGTCGCTGGCCGGACCCGTCCCGCCCAGGGGGACTTCGATCTCATCTCCCTCATCAGCAGCAGGCCGCCGCGCGATGGTGTGCCCACGGGTTCGCCGGAGGGGAAGGACATTCTCACGCTCTGCCAAACGCGCCCCCTGTCCGTCGCGGAGATCGCCTCCGATCTGGGACTTCCCTTGGGCGTGATCCGTGTTCTACTCGGGGACTTGCTGGATGCCGGGTACATATGCGTCACCCACCCGACACCGACGCTCTGGCTGAACGATCAAAACGTTCTCAGAGAGGTGGCTAATGCCCTCCGTGCGCTCTGACGAAACGGACAGCCATGACTTGATCGCCATCAAGATTCTTGTCGCCGGCGGCTTCGGCGTAGGAAAGACCACATTCGTCGGTGCGTTGAGTGAGATCCACCCGCTCCAAACCGAGGAACAGGTCACTCACGCGGGTCAGCAGGTGGACAGTCTCGGCGGAGTACCGGGGAAACGCACGACCACCGTCGCGATGGACTTTGGCAGGATCACCCTCAGCGACAGTCTCGCCCTGTACTTGTTCGGGACACCAGGCCAGGAGCGATACTGGTTCGTGTGGGACGAGCTGGCCCAGGGAGCCCTCGGGGCAGTGGTACTGGCTGACACCCGTCGCCTACCGGACTGCTTCCCCGCGATCGACTACTTCGAGCGGCGTTCCATCCCCTTCATCGTGGCTGTGAACTGCTTCGAAGGAACGCACACCTTCGCGAAGCAGGAGGTGGCCCTGGCTTTGGATCTCAGCCCGGATACACCGGTCTTGTTGTGTGACGCTCGCGAACGACGCTCAGGCAAGGACGCACTCGTTATGCTCGTCAGCCATGCGAGTCGCCAACTGGTCAGCAAGTTCTTGGTGGAGTGATGTCGCGTGAGGGGGCGAAAGACCCGGCTTGGGGGGCTGCTCCACTGCGATCCGGACTCGACTGCGCGCAAGAGCGCCACAATGGAACCATGCGGCTGCGGCAGGTTCGCCCGCCACGGTCTGGGGCAGGCTACCCTAGGCGCTGCGCCGTGCTGTGTCCTCAGACGCTGCCAGCGGGCACCCCGAGAACCCCCGCGGGAAGTCTCCGATTGGTCAGGCGGTCAACGCGACCAACCACCTCGCCGGCCGGATGATGGCAGGGGGCGTCCTGCGCCTTGCGCACCTTGTCGGCAGCCCTGGTGCGGTTTTGTCCGGACGCTCCCCATCGGCAGCGTTCGGCACCTGCTGCTCCGGTCCATACACTGGGTCGGGCCAGCCGCCTTTCCACCGGGTCGCCCCCGCGGGCTAGGACTGGCGCTCTCGCCCACCCAGCCGCCCCGACGCCTCCCACCCTTCGCCGGGCTAGGCCGCCGAATGGTCTTTGTCATCAGGCGCAGACTCCTGCTCACATGTGCTCCGCCCGCGCTCGGTTGAGATACTTTCCCTGTGACCCACCCCGTTGCGCGAGAAGGACAGCCGTACGGGACTGCAGCGGTACGGAGGGACAGCTCACATATGGAAGAGAGGTCTAGTCCCGAGCGGGTGCTGGCAGGCCGCTATCGACTCCTGTCCGAAATTGGGCGCGGCGGGATGGGGGTGGTGTGGCGTGCCCGAGACGTAGTGCTGGACCGGGAAGTCGCGGTCAAGGAAGTCTGCGCGCCTATAGGGCTCGAGGGGTACGAGGTCCGTCAGCTGTACGCCCGATTGGAATTCGAAGGCCGTGCTGCGGCCCGAGTCGACCATCCCAGCGCCATCACTATCCATGACGTCGCGGTCGCGCATGGAGTCCCTTGGATCGTCATGGAGTTGGTTCGCGGACCGTCACTGGCCGACGTCATCGATTCCGAGGGGCCGTTGCCTCCCACGCGCGTTGCCCAGATCGGTGCACGGGTGCTGGCCGCACTGCGAGTGGCGCACGCGGCAGGGGTGCTGCACCGTGATGTGAAGCCGGCCAACGTCCTCATCGGTGACAACGGCCGAGTCGTCCTCACGGACTTCGGCATCGCCTTGATCCAGGGAACGTCCGGCCTGACGCAAACCGGAGAACTGATCGGCTCGATGGAGTTCCTCGCCCCTGAGCGGGCGAACGGCATGGTGCCCGGGCCTGAGTCGGATCTGTGGTCACTGGGAGTCCTGCTCTACATGGCGGTGGAGGGCATCTCCCCGTTCTTGCGTGACACCCCACTGCGTACTTTGCGCGCGCTCGTCGACGAGGACTTCCCGCCCCTACGCAAGGCCGGTCCGCTCGGCCCCGTCCTGAACGGGCTGCTGCACAAAGATCCGGCGCAACGGCTGAGCGGCCTGGCCGCTCAGTGGATGCTGAACGAAGCCGCAGCCGGACACACTCCGGGGTCGGACTGCAGCTCGCTGTACGAAGCAACGCCGCGAACTGCGGGCAGCTTGTCATTCACGCCCCTGGCCTCGCTCTACCCTACGGTCGACGCTAGACCCAGTCGCTCGATCATCACGCCGGAACGCAGATGGCGTAAGCGTACAGCGCTCACGCTCGTGGCTGGCCTTCTCGCCCTGATACTCGCAGCGTGCGGGGCGACATGGGCGCTGACGAACCCAGAAAGCAGAGGTGATCGGTCACCTACACCTCCGCTCCAGGTGCCCCCAACGTCCTTCAGCGCCAGGGGAACTGGTGAACTGGGCATTGTTTATGCGTCACCGCGCGCACCAAGAGACGCCTTCGGTGGCCCATCGGCCAGGGAAGCATGGCGGCGCCGGATCGCCTGAGCCGTGCGGCGGCATACACCGACCAGTGGATCGTCCTCGACGCTCTGGCGCCGAGCGCCCCATGCTGCTGGGCCGGGTGGATAGGCCTTCTCACCAATCCTAAGCGGCGGCCTCTCGTGAACTGCTCGGCGCAGGATTGTTGGTAAAGCCCTGCTGGGTCAGGTCCCGGTCGCCAGTATTCGCCACAGGCCGTCCGACCGCCGCCCCCTTATGGCCATTGGCTCAAGGCTGGCGGCCCAGCCCGCGCGCTGAAGGACGCCAGTACCCCCCTCGCCGGCACCGCAGAGTTCCGACGGCGTTGCGGGGCACCGCCATGCTTCACCTGCTCAAATCGTTCTGGCCCAACTCGCAGTCCGAGGAACCTTCGCGTCCCCACCGCGCGCTCGACCGCCCGCTTGCCGACCGATCGGCACCTTGACCGGTGGCTTCCTCGCTCGGATGGCCGTGGCCTGCACTGCTGTTTCGACCTGTCACAACCGGCGTCCGAGAAGTTCACCAGGGGTCCTGGGCAATCGGACGACTACGGGTCATGGCGCGGCCCATGGTACGCCGCAGCCGATACTGAACAAGTCGCAGCACAGGCAGCGTCGGGCCCGCATCTCGCCCAACGACATGGCACACGACGGTAGTTGCTTTGGCTTCGGGCCGCCCTGAGTACCCATCACGGGTCAATCGGAACAGAGGCAGCCTCCGACTGCGTAAGGGTCCTTCTGGTAACGTCTTGCAATTGTTTGGCACTCGCTGCTCCGGTTGGCCGGCAGCCTCCAGTTGGGCAAACGACTTGCTGCCTCATCCACTTGCAGTCCTGCGGTCATCGGCCGGCCACTCCCAACCGCAGTATGCGCGGTTGCTAGCCGATACACACGCCGACTTGGGGTTTGGTCATATGGCCGCGCGTCGGGAGAAAATCTCCCGATGGGAATCCGGCCACGTCGTTCCCGACCTGACGACACAGTTCGCCATGGCGCATCTACACACTGTGCCACGCAACGAAGTCATCTTGCGTGGCTGGCCGCAGTGGCTACGCATCGCCATCGGGGAGAACGAGCTGTGCTTCCTGCCCTGGACATCCGAAGGTGCCACCGCCGCGCTGCGCGCAGTAGCAGAGAAGCCCAGGGTTGTGCCCGCAGCGTTTCCGGCTACCGCTGGCGACAGCGGAGCAGCCCTGGTTGACGACTGGCTAGCTGCGGTCGATAACGTGCCCGCGCCAGGTCGGATCGGTCGTGACATCAACGCGGATGTGGCGGCCATCGTTGAGACCCGAGTGGACGCGCTCGAGCTCATGGAGAGGAGGATCCAGCCACGGGTGCTGCTACCCGTCGCCCGCTCTGAACTCGACCTGCTCTCTTCTCTCTTGCTCCGGGCGGGCAACGACCAGGAAGCCACAGCCCGGTTGCAGGTCCTAGCGTCGAGAGTTTCCTATCTGGGCAGCGTGCTGGCTTTCGCGTGCGGCGAGTTCGCCCTGCGCGAGAACCTCCTGCTGGTCTGCATGAGAGCTGCGACCGCGGGTGGTGCACCTGGTATGGCCGCCATTGCTCTAGCTTCCCTGGCAAGCCTGCACCTCGACCTCGGTGCTACGGGAGACGCGCAGAACCTGGTAACCGCCAGTCGAAAAATCGCCGATCGAACGGATCCCATTCCGCGGCTGGACGCGCTTCTGCATTGCCGCCAGGCGTGGATTCACGCTCAACTCGGAGAAACGAAAGACAGCCAGCGGTCCTTCTCCAGTGCTCTCACAACCTATAACGCCGAGCCGACCATGAAGTCTCCCTGGACAATCTTTCGAATATCCGAGGAACTGCTGCAACTGACGGCCGGGGTCTCTGAAATGGCCCTCGGTCAGCCAGTCAAGGCGTTGAACCACTTCTCGCTCCTTACGCACGATGACCCAAGCGGCACCTACTCCCCCAGCATTGTGGCCATCTATCTTCCTGACGTCATCGATGCACAACTGGCCGTCGGCGAGGTGGAAGCCGCCGTTGACACGGTTCGCAAAGCTCAAGGATCACTGCAAGGCACCGATTCGAAGCTTCCGCAGCACCTCAAGCAACGCTTCTCCTCCTACCGCACTGTGCCCGCCGTGCGTGACCTGATGGACCGTGTTGCAGGCGACAGGTCTCGCGTGTGCAGAACTGGGAAGGACTTCACATGAACCCATCGCAGGCACGTCGGCCGGAGCCGCGACCTGGCCAGCGGATCGGGCCTTCTACCCTCGCCGCGATAGAAGACCGTTTGAACGCACTGGTGCGGTTGGACCGGCGCTTGGGATCCGCGCGACTGCGCTCCGCGGCCGAGGCCGAGCTCACGCTCATCACCACGCTGATCTCCGATTCCACATACGATGCGGGCATCGCAGCAGGCCTCTATGCCGTTGCTGCCACAGCAGCCGGGGTCAGCGGATGGATCGCCTACGATTCCGGCGACCAGACCCTCGCCGAGGCCCGGTATACCATCGCTCTGAGCTTCGCCAAGGAAGCCGCCTGGCCGGCGGATGTCGAGCTCAGGACCTACCTCGCAGCCCTACTGGCACATCAACAGTGTGCAGTCGGTGAGTTGACGACCGCGCTGCACCTGCTGCAAGCGGAGGATGACACGGTGCGGCGGGGCTGGACGAGCCCACGCACTGAGGCAGCGTTCCACTTGGCCAGTGCGCGCGTGCACGCGACGCTGCGGAATGCCCAGGCAAGCTTCCAGTCCATCGACGCGGCGCGGCGCGCACTCCAGCACAATGGCGTGTCGCTTCCCACCATGCTCAACTCATGGGTCACGCCCGTGCAGCTGGAGCTGGAGGCCGGGTACGACTTGCTGGCCCTCGGCCTGCCCCGGCAAGCTCTTCCATACTTCGATGTACTGCACACCGAAGTGTTTCCTGCCCAGCAGGACGTCCGCCAGTCGTCCATCCTGTTCACCGCTGCGGCCACCGCGCATCTTCAGACCGGAGACCTGGACGCCGCCGTAGCGTGTGCCCGCCACGCGCAGGCGTTTCTTGTGGCGGTCGAATCTACGCGCGCCACACAACGATTGAGCGGTCTGCGGCGAATCCTGATGGCACACCAGCAGGCACCCGCGGTCCGCGCATACTTTGATGAAATCGAGTGAGACAGCGCTTTCTGCGTCGGCCGGGGGGCGCAAGCGGCGGGCATCATGCTCACCGGCAAGGGCCGTCACGGTCCCCGAGGAGAGACCGAGCTACTCGGGGCGAGGAGTGCTCGGGGGGTGCCTTCCACTTTCAGATGACCTTTAGTCAATTACTCGCAAGTATCGTTCCCTTCCGTTGCGTAATGATCCATCGCACACGGAGAGTGTCGATCTGTGTCAGACAGACAAGTACTGCGGAGCCCTCTCGCAGAACTGCGGGCTTCCGTGGGACAGTCCCACCGCGAATATGCACAATTGGTGGCCAACACCCATGCCGCCTTGGGCTACGGCCGCATGGCGGCGCGCCGGGAGAAGGTGTCCCGGTGGGAATCGGGCCGGATCGCACCTGAGCTGACGGCACAGCTGACCATCGCGCATATTCACAAAGTGCCCCAAATGGAGGTTATGCGCCTGGGCTGGCCGGATTGGCTGTACCTCGCGGCGGGAGCTCAGTCGCTGGTAGGCCTGCCATGGACGGCTCAGGCTGCCGCCCAGGCGTTGCGCGAGGGCACGCGGGCTCGTCCCGCCCAGCCGCAGAGCTTTCTCGTCGTCACCGGAGGCGCCATCACAACACTGATCCGCGACTGGCTGACTGCCCTCGACAACTCCCCATCACCGATGCGGGGAGGACCACATATCCATGCAGACGCCGTCGGTGCGTTGGAGAGCAGGGCGGGCGCCCTGTCGGAGATGGAAACGCAGCTGGGTCCCGCTCTCCTGGGTCCCGTCGCCCACGCAGAGTGTCAGCTGCTCGCGAAGTTGCTGAGCGAGGTCGGCTACGACGAGGACTCTGGGGTTCGGCTGCATCTTCTTGCCTCGGGGATCTCTCATCTGTGCAGTCGTTTGAACTACGTCACGGGAGATCAAGCCGGGGCGGAGCGCCTGCTCCTGGCCGCCGTCCGTACCGCTACCACCGCAGGTGCGCCCCAAACCGCCGCTGCATTGATAGCTACGTTGGCGAGCCACCACATGGACATCGGGGATCCCCGCGACGGCTTTGCCTTGGCCGATGCCGCCTGGGCGGTCGCGCGCCGCACGACCGCGCCGCACCGGCTCGTCGCACTGCTGCACATCTGCGAGGCTCGCGGCTATGCCCGGCTTCGCGCGGAGACGACCAGCGCGTGTGCCTTCAGTGCCGCCGCCGGCGCCTTGGCCCTAGGTCCGGCCGCTCACGAGCCACCGGTCGCCGACTGGGTGACCATGGAAACGCTAGAATTGAATGTCGGCGCGTCCCTGCTCGACCTCGGTCAACCAGCGCGGGCTCTGGACCACCTCGCGGCGCTGATGATTCCGACCCAGGACGGCGGCCCTGCTCCCGGCCTTCGGGCCTTGTACCTGCCGCGGCTGGCCAAGGCCCAACTGGCCGTCGGCGACGTCGAGACCGCACTGCAGAGCGCCCGCACTGCGTTGGGACTGCTGGAACCCGCTCCCGCCCACAGGGATGCCACACGCGAATTTCGCCACATGTTCGCCCCGTACTGCCGGAACGCTGCCGTGCGTGACTTCCTCGACCTCTGCGCGGTCCCCCCCGGCGCACCCCCCCACGAACCATCAAAGGACGCGTCATGATGCCGTTTCCCGAGGCGCCAGGACGCCACGGCACACGCCAACTGCCAAAGTATGAGCAACCTCAATGCCGCTCCGTCGCAGCACGGTATGCGCGATGAGCGGTGTTGAGGCCACGGCGTACACAATGCGGCTGCTCTTGCGCACACCAGCTCACAAGCTTGTCCTGCTGGCCCTAGCAACCCGATGCGACCAGAACTATTCCTGCTTCCCGTCACGCGCCCTGGTCGCCGGCGAGGCCCTGCTGAGCGATCAACGCGTGAAGACGATCCTCCGCGACTTGCGACGCGATGGATACCTGACCGCCCGCGCCCGCTTTCGGGGGAACGGCTCGAAGACGTCCAACCGCTACTACGTCCATGGTCCATGGGACCGGTGGAACGGCAACGCCCCCTTTCCCGAGATCAGCCACTACGCCGACCAAGCCAACAGATTCTCCGTGATCCATGAAGGGGACTTCGTCCCTCGGCCAGCTCCGAAGGCGGACGAGCAGGGGGTAGGGGTCACCGACGACCCCTACCCCGATCCGAAAAGGGAGGGGTTGCCGGCGGCCCCTCCAGCGGGGTCGCCGGTAGGACCCTCCGAAGGTATCGCCGACAGTCCCTCCGTAACCCATCACTATGAACCCGCCATCGAGAACCATCTTCGGGACGTCCGAAGGACCACTGCGCGTGGTAAGGCCGAACCACCTCGGAAGTTGGCTGCCTACGACGTGGCCGACGACGCCAGCGCCTCCGCTCCACCGAGCATTCCTGGAAAGCCCGCCGGCCAGCCCCGCCGGTCCTCCGCAATTCCTACGACGCAGCGCCGACGCCCTCCCGAATTCGACACCGTGGCCGCGGCTCTGCCCGTCGAAGTACAAGCCCGGCCAGGTCGTCAACTCGCCCCCACGCTCGTCCGTGCAATCTGCGACGCCCTCGCGTCCGGTCGGACACCCGCTCAGCTCATCATTCGGTTGGACAGACGTTGGTACCAGGTCGACGGACCACAACGTTCAGCTGCGGGGTATCACGGGAGCGACCGCATCGCCCGGCCGGTTGGCTTCGTCGCGAAGATTCTCTGCGCCCAGGAGTGCCCGGATCCGAACTGTGAAGCGGGTGTGGACTTGTGGACGGGTGTCCCCTGCCATGCCTGCTTCGAGCGGCGCGCAGATGAGCTCGCCGCCAAACAGGCCCGCTTGGCGGCAGCCGCACGCCTGACCACAGAGATGAGCATCCTCCGTGCCGAGCAGGAAATCCTCGAAGCGCACCAGCGGGACGAGGGCGCGGAAAAGGCCCGGGTACGTCAGCAGTTGGCGGATCGGGGCATGCACGGCGGGTATCTCGACTACGCGGTGGCCCGGCACATGGCCGCCCGGCAATCGCAGAGGGCGACGCCCTTGCCGGCGACTGTCGACGACGTCCGCTTGATCCGCGAGGCGCTCCCCAGCGAGTCCGTTGCAGACCACACCAGTCAATCAGGAGAACTCACACGGCAGGGATCATATGAATCGTTCTAGTAGCGATCGGCCGCAGATAGCGGGACTCATCGTGGTGGCTACGCACGGCTGCCCATCCACCCGCGGGAAGCACTTTCATCGGGTCCACGCCGTCTTACCGGGCCGGCACCGACGAGAAGTGGCCGGCGCTGCAGGGCAAGCCGATCACCTGGGATACCACGGACAACAGTGCCCTCGCGAGATGCGGCGACCCCTGTGGTCCGCTTCTCTCCAACTGTCTACGGCGATGCCCCTCATAGGAGAGACCATCACTGATTTGCGACCCGCCGTGCCGATGAAGCCTGCGAGACCGAGTGGAGAGGCGCTACCGGCCGAAGAATCGACAGATCAGGCGAGCACGACGAACGCCAGCGAGCGACCGGACTCCGCGGACCTCACAGAGCTCTACGAGCTTCATCACAGCGCCGTTCTTGCGTACGCCCGCACCTGCTGCAGAGAACCCCATCATGCGGACGACATAGCAGCCGAGGCATTCCTTCGCACCCTGCAGGCGGTGCGATCCGGTCATGGCCCTTCAACAGCCTGGCGCCCGTATCTACTGACCGTGGTGCGCCGGGTCGCAGCGGAATGGGGGGGCAGCCAGCAGCGCACTGTCCTGACCCCTGACTTCGACACCTGGCACGAACTGACGTCCCGTGACCCGGATCCCGAGCAGCGCGTCCTGGCGGCCGAAGACACAGATCTGCTGGTGCGGAGCTTTCGGTCGCTCCCCGAGCGATGGCGGGCCGTGCTGTGGCACACCTCGATCGAGGGAGGATCGCCCCAGCGAGTCGCCGCTCGACTGGGACTGACTCCCGGCGGCGTCTCCTCGCTGGCCGCGCGTGCCCGGGAGGGCTTGCGCGAGGCCTATCTGCAAGCCCACGTAGAGGAGACCGACAACCCAAGATGCCGACACTATCGCAAGATGTTCGGCCAGGTGGCCCGGCGCATGAGCGCACGGCGCAGTCATGGGCTCTCACGACACCTCAGAGCGTGCCAGTTCTGTGCACACACCTTCGGGGAACTGCAGCGGCTGAATGCGCGCCTACACGTCGCGTCGATGTGCACACCCTGGGGTACTCCGTGAGCTGTCTGGCCGCCTGTCGGTGCGACCACGAGGAGGGAGCGCGCTGCTGCCCCTCAAGGCGCCAAATCTTGATCTTCTGGCTCGTCGTCTATCTCCGGTTCGGGGATGCGGGTACGTCCGGAGCATCCGCGCACCTGCATCCCAGAGTGGGTGGAGCCTGCCCTGCCGCGTCGCGAGCAGCACCCTTGCAGCCGGATCCGTACCGACTCCACGCGCGTCTTGGCCGCGATTCGCCGCCTCAACCGGACCGAGCTTGGGTTGCCTTTAAGGAAGACGACACCAGGGGAAAACTGACTTACGGTCAACTTCATGGGCCGTGCGCCTCGCCACCCTTGATTCCTCGACCCGGGTGGAGGTGATCAGGGAGATCGGCGTCAAGGCGCCGTGTCTGCGCTCGCTCGTATAGCGTGCCAGCCAGCACAAGCGCCGAGAAAGTTTGTCAACGATGTGGGTGTCGACGTTCGGATCGCCGGCGTCACGCATCAGCCGATGCATACGCTTCTTGAACTCGCCGCCCAGGTTCTCGTCTTCGACGTCCACGCCATCTGTTGGTGTAAGAAGCCGTTGTCTTACCGAACGTGATCGTTGAGTTTCCGCTGGTCAGGCATGGTCTCCGTGTTGTCGAGGAAGAGTCCGCTCGACAGGTTGGCCCGGGATGGCGCGGAGGTGGCCGGTGGCTTCGGTTATGGCTTTGTTGGAGGCGCGGGAGTCGGCTGCGCAGGTTCGTGTGGAGGATCTGCGTGGGCAGGCGGAGCGGGTGCTGGCCGAGCTGCGGGAGGCCGAAGGGGTGCTGGAGCGGCGGGTGATCGCCCGGGTAGAGCTGGCCGAGGCGATGGCCGAGCCCGGGCGGGAGGCCGAGGAGCCGGTGCGGCCGGTGCCGGTGCCGGCGGCGTTGAAGGTGCCAGTGGCTGGGGCGGTGGTGCCGCGGTGGCGGGAGGGGTTGACCGTGGGAGACCTCGCGCCGGACTACCAGAGGCTGTTGGGCGTGCTGGAGGCGGAATCGGATGGTGCGGGCCTGCGCGCGAAGGAGTTGGCCGGGCGGCTGGGACTGGAGTTGACGCCGGCGAAGGTCGAGGGGGTGCGGTCGAAAGCGAATCGGTTGACGGAGCGGGGTTGGCTGGCCCAGGAGCGTCCCGGGGTGTTCACGTCGCGGCGGGCGGCCGGGTGACCTGCCGGGCCTGGTGGCGGGTCAGGCGGCGTCCCATGAGCATGGTCATCGACCACAGGGCGAGGGCTTCGCTGCTGGTGGGCAGGGTCTCGTAGTCGCGGGCCAGCCGTCGTGAGCGCATCAGCCAGCCCAGCGTGCGCTCGACGACCCAGCGTCTGGGCAGCACCGTGAAGCCATGGGTGTCGTCACTGCGTTTGATCACGGTCAGGGCGATCCGGAGGTGTTCGGCGGCCCAGGTGACCAGGCGACCTGTGTAGCCGCCGTCGGCCCACACCAGTGTGATCTTGCGGTGCCGGGAGCGGAGACGTTCGAGCATGCCGCAGGCCGCGTCGCGGTCGGTGACGTCAGCCGCGGTGACCAGCACCATTAGCAATAGGCCCAGACAGTCCACGATGACGTGGCGCTTGCGCCCGTTGATCAGCTTTCCGCCGTCGAAGCCGCGCGAGGCCGTCGGCACCGAGGCCGCGGCCTTGACCGACTGCGAGTCGATGATCGCCGCGGTCGGCTCCGCGCTGCGGCCCTCGTCCCCGCGGACGCGTTCGCGCAGCCGGTCGTGCAGCTCCGCGATCAAGCCCTTGTCCCGCCAACGGCGGTAGAAGGTGTAGACCCGGTCCCAGCCGGGGAAGTCGGTCGGCAGGGCCCGCCATTTGCACCCGTTGTCGACCAGGTAGCGCACGGCATCGATCATCTGCCGGTGGCAGTAGCCCTCAGGCTGGCCGCCCTTGCCGTTCATCCACGCCGGCACCGGCAGCAGCGGCCGGACCACAACCCACTCCGCATCCGTCATATCGGTGGGATACCTCCGCGCCCGCTCGGGCCGGTCGGCCGCATTCCCGTACACATGCGCGAGGCAATCACACGACCGAGCGACCGAGTTGGACTGAGCGAGCACAGGTGCGTAGAACTGTGACAACAGGGCCTCCGGGTACTGCTCGGGCTTCAACACCCACGAGCTGTGCAGGAGGCCCTGCCTTCATGCGCGGGCCTCACCGCGATCACCCAAACGAGACCCCAGTTCGATCAACAAACTCCTTGATCGGTACGACAACGGCTTCTAAGGACTCAGAACATTTTTGACGGTTTGTCGTCAGGAGATTCTTGACGCGCGCTTTGGGTGCCCATGCCTTTGACGTAGAGCCTGGTGATGGGATCGGTGTTCTTGCGGGGCCGGACAGCGAGTTCGTCCTCGCCGTGGAAGATCCGGAAGTGCGTGTCCTCAATGACCACTGTGACGATCTTCCCGGCATGGCGGGGTCCGAGCTTGATGAACTGGCCATTGATCATGAATCGGCCGCTTGCGTGGACCTTGCGCTGGGCCCGGACGCCGGCCGGCAGGGGCAGGGGAGGCAGCGGCGATGGGGCGGAACGGGCTCCGTGGATCTGCCCCAGACAGTTGGCCGGGATAGGGCAGGGCCACGTGCCCATCAGCGCGTTGTCAGCGATGGCATGCATGAGGTGACCGTCCAGCCGGAGGGTGTCCCGCGATGGCAAAGCCCACCTGGTGTTGCTTGCCGTCCAAGCTGACGAGTCCGTCTCTTTGGACTTTCCGGTCGACCTCAACCGGCTCACCGGCCGCCAGGACGACCTGGCCGCTGCGGGCTCGGGGCAGGGAGGCGGATGCCGGTTCGGGCCCCGCCGGCCGGGCTCCGTAACGCATGGTCAGGTAAGCCAGGTCCTCCGGCCTGAGCCGGGACGGAACCGTCGTGATCAGGTGGCCGTCGAGCAGGACATGGACGCTGCGCTGGTTGGCCCAGATGCTCAGCGTCCGACCGGCCAGCACAGGGTGGACATCGACGGTCTGACGGCCGGCGACCAGCGTGAGGGCTCCGCTGGGGGGCACCCGCAGTTCGAGTTCCACTGCGGTTCCGTGCGGCGGCAACTCGGGCGGCTCGATGACATCGACGGCCAGCTCAGGCTCCTGCTGTTGCTGCTGGAGCTCCGGCTTCGGCTGATGAGGTCGGAAGAGGCTGCCCGGAGTCACCATGTCGAGTGCCTGGTGCGGCCGTTGGTGGTTGTAGGCGTGCACCCAGCCGTCGATGGCCTCCTGCGCTGCGGCCAGCGACGCGAACGGTGTGGTGTGATCGAGAAACTCCTCCCGCAGGGTGCGATGGAATCGCTCGATCTTGCCCGTGGTGGTGGGCGAGCGTGGCTTCGTCAGCCGCTGGCTGATGCCGTTCTCCCGGCAGATCCGCTCGAACAGCACCTCGACCGGCTGCGGCCGGGTATGCCGACCGGTGAACTGCTTGCCGTTGTCGGTCAGGACCTCAAAGGGCACCCCGTAGCGGCGCATCGCCGCGGTGAACGCCGAACAGACAGCCCTGCCACTGGGCACCGGGACCACGCAGGCGATCACGATGAACCGGGAATGGTCGTCAATGCCGGTGACCACCTTGCACTCGCGCCCCCCGGCCAGCGGGACCCCTCCGACCAGATCCATCTGCCACAGATGCATGGGCGTCTCACGCTGCCAGCGCCGGTACTTGCGCGCATGCTGCTGTTCCTGGACGCGGACCAGGCCGTTGCGGGACAGAACCCGGTGCACCGTGGCCCGCGAGGGCGCCGGCGCCAGCCCCCGCCGGGCCAGCTCGTAGGCGATGCGCCGGGCGCCCCACCTCGGGTGCTGCCGACGGAGCTGGCAGATCTCGGCCTCCACCTCGGCCGACAACCGGGTCGGACTGTTCCTCGGACGCCTCGACCGGTCCGCCAGACCGGGCAGCCCCTCTTGCTCAAAACGCCGCCGCCACGAGTGCAGGGTCTGCCGTGACATGCCGTATCTGACCGCGACCTCACCGATAGGAGACCCACCGAGCACCTCCCGCACAGCCCGATAGCGGTACTCGGTCAACTGCTGCACGTCCATCACCCGACGAAACCAGCCCCACGTCAACCGCCGCAGAGACATCCGGAACATTCAGCCGAAGGTGTCAATGATGTCCTGACGCCAATCGGTCATGTATCTCCTGAGTCCTTACATCGACAGCCATCGTCTGGAGTGGAAGCCCAGTTACTGAGCTTTCGGGCGTGGTGTCGTTGAGGGCTGACGTGTGATGATCGTTGCGGTATGCCGGAACCATGAGGTATCCGCAAGGCGGTGGCTTGAGCGACGAGCGGCGGGTATTCCGCGAGCGCATCCGTATGGAGGCGGCCACGATGTTCGCCGTGGGGCAAGACAACACAGTGGTGGCCAAGCAGCTGCGGGTCAGTGTGCGGTCGGTGCAGCGATGGCGTCGTGCCTGGCAGCACGGCGGCTCGCGGGCACTTCGCTCTCGGGGGTCGGCTGCACGTCCCAAGCTGAGTGAGGCCATGTTCGCGGTGCTGGAGATGGAGTTGGCCAAAGGGCCGCTCGCGCACGGCTGGCCGGACCAGACCTGGACTCTGACAAGGATCAGGACACTGATCGGGCGCCGGTTCCACAAGTCCCTCGCCCTGTCGAGCATCATGGAGATGCTCCACAGCCACGGGTTCAGCCATCAAGTCCCGGCCCGGCGGGCTATGGAGCGTGACGAGAGAAAGATCGTCGGCTGGGTGAAGGACACGTGGCCGCAGGTGGAAGCACCGCGGCGGCGCTCGGGGCCTTCATCGTCTTTGAGGACGAGGCCGGATTCTCGATGACGCCGCCCACCTCCCGCACCTGGGCCCGGCGCGGCCACACACCTGTGATCCGGGTGCGCGGACGCTCCCAGCGCCGCTTCTCCATCGCCGCCCTGACCTGCTACAAACCCGGCGAACGATCCCGTCTGATCTTCCGGCCCAAACGGCACCCGGACCACAAAGCCGGTGGCCGGCGCAGCTTCACCTGGACCGACTACCGCGACCTCCTCGTCGCCGCCCACCAGCAACTCGACGCACCGCTGGTGCTCGTCTGGGACAACCTGAACGTGCACCTGGACGCCCGGCTCCGCGCCTTCATCACGTCCCGGGACTGGATCACTTCCTTCCAGCTACCGCCCTACGCACCCGACCTCAACCCGGTCGAAGGAATCTGGTCACTCGTGCGCCGCGCGGGTCAGAACAACATCGCGTTCACCGACCCGGACCACCTCATGCGCGTCCTGCGGCGGACTCTCCGCGAGATCCAATACCGCAGCAACGTCATCGACGGATGCCTCGCCGCAACCGGCCTCAACCTCACGACAACCAGCCCGAAGGCTCAGTAGAGCCGACACTGCCGCTTGGTCCAGTGCTCTGAGTCACTGTGACACCGCGGCCGTCATCGAAGAACTCCGGGCGGTGCGTCGCGACTGTCCGGTCCGGAACGCGAGCAATGAGTTCCGGACCGACTTCGGAACGGCCATTTCAGGAGTCCGGCATAAGCGCGATGGAGTCTTTATTCCACAGGTTGATCATGATCAGTCTGGCCATTGCCCCCCTCATGACGTATTGCAGGTTGGCGGCCATGTCGTTTGGTGCCGGAGGAGCGGTATAGCCAACGCTCTGGATGTCATCGAACAGCAGGCGGTTCATCAAGCGCGTGTCTCCGTTGCGCAAGAGGTAGAGCGCGCGGTCAGAGAGCACGACTCGACGCGTATGCCGCAATTGTGGAGCAGTTCACCAAGGTCACTACTGGTACGACAGATGTCGAACGCGACCAGCCGCTCGCGTTGCCTCATGCGATGTATGGGCTGCGCTCCGCGCGAGCCAAAGCTCGGCGAGTCAGGAAGTCCTTGAGCATTGGACGAATGCAGGACATCGCCGATGCCCGTCAACAGGGCCTGCGCAAAGTCCGTGCTGACCAGGCCGCGGCCCCAGGCCCTATTCCGCAGCAGGGCGAGTTCGTCGTCCTCCAGGGTGAAGTGATCGACCACCCCGCCCAGCCCCAGGTCCCCGCCCCATGGGCGTGCCCCTCTCCCACCCCTGCTGTCATCCTTTTGTGGGGACGGTAGCGTCAGGACCCGGCTGCTCGTGGCCGATAGTGCCGAACGGGGCGGTACGGCTACACGGACCTGCTACGGTGCCCGGTGCGCGTTACATCGGAACGATCTCAGTTCGGGACCGGCCAGAGATGGCTCGGCATACTGGACGGGATGGGGCCTCCGAAGTAGGTGAGCAGGTTGGTGGCGATCATGAAGGCCAGGCAAGCAATGTTGATCACGCCGGTCCCGGCCAGGAGGCGCATCCAGGTGCGGGTCTTGTCTGGGAACATCGTGCTGCCATGGAGGGCGGAGAATTCTCCGTTTTGACGCATTGTGTGAATCATCACCGCGAGCGGCGCTGAGAGCGTAATAGAGATGATCAGGCCGAAGGTGAGCGGGACCTGGTACCACTCCCCGGCAGGGAAGGTGAGGACGGGGATCGCGGCCGGCGAGGCATACGAGCCGGTGGGCAGCCAGATCCACTCCAGAATGTAGTCGCCGAGCGTGCCTGCCGCGACGCCGCAGAGGTAGAGCCGGATCCGGCCCAGGTGCGGGTAGCGTCGCGCGGCGAAGGTGATCGCGGTCAGCGGGATCCAGATCCAGATGATCAGTACGAAGTAGGCAAGGCCGCCGCCGGAAATCATCGCCTCGACTTGCTGTTCGGGGTGAGGCCCGTGCCACCCGGGAATGTACGGCCCCCAGGTGAAGAGGTTGACCGCGTAGTGGCTCTGGACCATGACCAGTTCGCGGTAGTTGAAGAGCGGGTCCTGCCATGCCGTGGCGAAGGAGCCCGCATACAGTGCGGCCACCGCGGTGATGGTGTGGTGTCGGCGGCAGTCACGAATCACCAGCGTGGTGACGATGACCAGGGCGATGACCATCAGCACCTGCCAGCCCACGATGAGGGTCGCGCGGGCGGCGGACACGTGGTCGGTTCCCGTGGTGATCGAGTGCAGTCCCCCGTCAGCGATCCAGCGCGCGTATACCCAAATCTGGAAGGCGATGAAGACCAGGCCGACCAGGGCCCATAGCGAGACAGGGGTCGTCCACCAGCGCTGTCTGCGGCCTCCGGTAGCAGACACAACCGTCTGGGAGTCCAGCCGGCCGAGGACGGTCTGCGGTGAGTTGTCGGGGAGATTGTCGAGGCCCACGGGTTCCTCCGGTCGGGTTACATCAGAGCTCGTGAGATGTCGGTGCCAAAGCGGACACAGGCATCGATGACTTCCTGCGGCCAGGGGGCGGGGCGGAAGACGGAGCCTGTGCGGTGCGCATTGGCCCACATCTGTTCGCCGCGCCCCACGAGTTCGGACGATGCGCCGGTAGTGCGGTAGTAGGCGAAGTCCCCTTTCATGAAGTGCAGGCGCACCCAGGGGATGGTCAGCCGGATGGTGACGGCGTCACCCGGCCAGATCTCGCCGAGGTATTCGCAGGAGGCCGATGAGGTGAGCATGGTGAGGTCGCCGGACAGGCCGCTCATATAGTCGGGGCAGTGGTCGTAGCCGAACTGCTCCCGGCACTCGCCCTGCCACCGGAGCAGGTGGTGGAAGTAGACGAAGCCGACTCCGCTGGTTTCGCCGAAGGTGACCCTGTGGTGCATCTCGTACCCTCGCGGGCCGGAGGGAGGGGAGAGGTCCTGTTCGCGTGTCGGCGACGCGCCGGCAGTCATGTGTGAGTGCTCCTCTCGGCACGCGGGCCCTGGTCTGGGGTGTCGGGGAGGAGGAGCGCCGGCAGGGTGCCGAAGGGGTGCCGGTGCAGGCCGCTGATGCGTGCGATGACCGATCCGTCGGGGGCGACGGCGGTGTAGCGCGAGATTGTGGGTTCGCCGTAGAGGTCGATGCCCTCCGGGTAGCGCGCTGCGAGGTCGGCGTCGGAAGTGGACAGGAATACGTCGATCCGGTCGATTCCGGTTGGTGCGTGCACGCTGGTTCGTCCGGTGTCGTCGAGAGGGAAACACGTGGTGCGGCCCAGTGAGTCGAGGAGCAGGACGGGCAGGGGGGTGCGGCTGAAGCCGTCCTGGGGTGCGAGGAGCGGTTGGAAGCGGCCCGACGCGCGTGCGGCTTCCGCTTGGATGGAGACGACGTTGCGGAAGACGCCGGTCAGCTGGATCCGGGAGCCGGTCCGGCAGCAGGGATCGGCCAACCGTACAACGTCGTCCATCTTCCAGTTGGTCCACAGCGGTGCGGGTTCGGACGGGCCGAGCACCACGTCCATGGCGGCGTGGCACCGGTCGGCGGAGAGCAGCTTCCCGTCGCGCGCCCGGATGTCGGAGAGGACGCGTACGTGTACGGTCCGCCGACGACCTCCTGCCGCGCCGCGGCTCGGGGCGACCGCCTTCGCGACGAAGCGGTATTTGGTGGCAGTGGTTTCGCGTGGGTCAGCCCATACGAATTCCTGCAGCTGGATGTCGCGCACCGTGTGCACCGGCAGCCCGGGTACGATCTGGCGGGCCGCCTGCGCAGCCAGTGCCACCAGGTGCATCCCGGGGACCACCGGCCTGCCGTCGATGAGATGTTCCAGCAGGTAGCGGTCGGTATCGGGGGAAACACTCCAGTTCCATGTTGTTTCGCCGTCGTGCACAGCGGTGGGATCGCCCAGCAGGTTCGGTGCCGGGCGCTGCGGGGTGGGCTGGGCGGTGAAGCCCGGTGTGCGCTGGTCGGCGAGTTCACGGTCGTGACTGGTGGTGTAGACGGGAGCCGGTTCGGCGGAACCGGGGTGGGCGAGTTCAGAGAGGAAGAAGGCGGCTCCTTGGGCGTTGCTGATGCCGGTCTTCACGCCCGTACGCGTGAGGTGTTCCCTGGCCTGGGCGCCGGACACCGAGCCCGACTCCTCCCACAGGCCCCAGCCGATGGTCACGGCTGGGCTGTGCAGTAGTCGACTGTCGTAGCGGGCCGCCGCAGCCAGGAACTCGCTGCCGGCCGCGTAGTCGGTCTCGCCGCTGAACCCGAACAGCACGATGGACGAACCAAAGTTGCACCACAGCTGCGGGGGCGCCGAGGCGAAGGCCGCTCTTAGGTTGCGGTAGCCCCGCACCTTGGTGGCGACTACGCGCCGGAACGCTTCGAGCGACTTGCCAACGATCCGTGCCGACTCCTGGCAGAAAGCGGAGTTGAGCAGCAGGTCGACCCGCTCATGGTGTTGATAGATCTCGCTGACCACCGCTGCCACCGCGGCGGGGTTCGTGACGTCGCACACCCGGTAGTGCACCCTGCCCCGGGGGCCGCAGAGTGTGCGGAGGTCAGCAAGGGTGGCCGCAGCTTCCCGAGCCCGCCAGTGCCGGTCGAATTCCTGATTGAGTTCGGCTACAGACGGCTGCGGCGTCCGTAGCCGTCCGTAGGTGATGTGGGCGGCGCGGAGGCCGGCCTGCGAGGACTCGTCGGCGTCGAGGATTTCGGGCGGGACGTCGGCGGGGTCGCTTCGTCCCAGGAGCCAGAGCACGGGATGGTGACGGCGGGCGAGTTCCCTGACCGCGACCGAAGTGATCCCCCGGGCCCCGCCCACGGCCACGACGACCGGTTCGGTGCCGAGTCCCGCTACGGGCTGGTCGCCCGCAGGTATGGGGAGTGCGGCCGGGATCAGTTGTTCGGTGTGGCGCAATCCACCGCGGTAGAAGATGACGGGGGCATCGCGGTGGGCGGCCCCCTCCGAGGCCAATTCCTTCAGGGCTTGCGGCAGAGATGCGTCGGTTACCAGCGCGAAGGCCCTCTGCTGCGGGATCTCCCAGGTGAGGCTGCGGAGGTAGCCGGTGAACTGGGCGCCGTCCGGGTGGGGTTGGAAGTCAATGAGTGGATCGAGCACGGTCAGGACGACGCTGCCCTCAGTGAGCCGGGAGCCCAAATGCTTGCAGGTGAGGAACGTCAGGTCGAGCAGGCGGGTCACCCGGGGATCCTCGGCCCACCAGCCGCGGTCCGGGCTCCGGGTGGACAGGAACACGCGGAGGTGGGGAGTGAGCCCTGGGCGGCGGTTCAAAAGCGCGGAGAGGGTGGATTCCGTAGGGTCGGCTGCGACGACAGTGGCGTGCCAGGGAGCGGTCGAGGGATCGGTGCTCAGCAGTAGGGCTCCGGCTTGACGGGCGGTCTGCGCCAGTTCTCGGGCCAGGTGAGCGGTGTTCACCAGCAGCACGCTCGCCTCGGGCACGTCGGCGAGTAGTGAGTCGGCGAGTAGTGAGTCGGGGGGGCGGGCGTCGGTGCGTCGAGGAATGGTGGCCCAGCGACTGGTCCCCGATTCGGCCGCGGCCGTCTTCGCGGGTTCCCCAGTCTCCTCCTGGGTAGCCTGCGGACTACCCTCCTCCGTCTCCGGCTCGTTCACGGTGACGCGGACCGGCGGGGAGGCCGAGACGAGTTCCATGCGCTCGCCGCGCACGGACGCACGAAGGATGTCCACCGCACCCTGTGCCGCCGCGAAGTCGCGGCTTGTGGAGGGGCGCGGCGGTGTTGTCGCCGGGGCGGCGGTCCTCTCGGCGGTGATCCGGGCGACGACCGGCCAGCCCCGCTCGCGCGCGAGTGCTTCCCGCGTGAAGGCCAGCAGGAAGGCCCCTTCAGCCAGTTCGTGCTCCCGGTGGCCGGTGAAGTCGGCCGCCTCGGCCGTCCGGGACTCGTTCACGGACAGGACGAGGGCCAGGTCGACAATGCCCGAGCGCAGCTGGCGGAGTGCGACGTGGACCGCACTGAGCGCCGAGGCGTCGCCAGCGTCCACGGATAGGCAGGGACCGTGCAGGTCCCAGCGGTGGGCGATGCGGTAGGCCGCCAGCTGCGGGACA
Source organism: Streptomyces sp. NPDC006733 (assembly GCF_040636125.1). Lineage (NCBI taxonomy): Bacteria > Bacillati > Actinomycetota > Actinomycetes > Kitasatosporales > Streptomycetaceae > Streptomyces > Streptomyces sp. NPDC006733. The sequence goes on from NZ_JBEYJD010000027.1 coordinate 60,230, forward strand.
TTCCCGGTCAGCGACTCGTCGGTGATCTGCTGCCGGGAACTGACCTGGGCGAGGAAATCTTGCAGCGCGCTCCGGTCCCGTTCGTCCCAGTCGATGCTCTCCAGGTCACCGGACGCGGCCCGCAGGGTCACGTCGATCCAGCTACGGGTCGGTCCGCCCTGACCTGCGACGATTCCAGTTGTCTCGCGCAGTCCGTCCCAGATTTCCCCGTGCTCCGTGACGAAGCGGTGGGCAGCGTCCAAGGCCATCAGGTGCGCGCGGTCAATGACCTGGGTGACGACCGGGGGCAGCCGGGTGGCGGCGAACGCGGGTGCGGGGTAGCTGTCACCGAATCCGTGCGGGGGTGGTTCCTCGTCCGTGGCCAGCCAATGGCGCACGGCCTCGGGCCCGGGGCATCCGGGCAGCTGGGCGCTCCAGGCCGTCAGGACGAGCGTCTCGTCCGAAACCGAGGCCCGTACCGGGTCGGCGGGGGGCCGGTCGCTCACAACGACATGCGCGTTCACGCCTCCGACCCCGAGCCCGTTGATTCCCACGATGCGGGGTCGGCCAGGACGGGAAGGCCAGGGGACCGGTCCGGTCGGGATGTGCACCGAGGTGCCGGCGAGCGCTGGGTGGGGCGTGTCGAAGCGCCGCTGAGCCGGGATGACCTCGTGCTCGAGGGCTTTGACGGCGTGGATCAGGGACAGCCCGCCGGCGGCCCACGCGGAGTGCCCGAGCAGCGACTTGTTGGACGTGCAGAGCAGCCGACTCTCGCCCGAGAGGGCGGCCAGGGTGTCGATCTCCGCCTTGTCGCCGGCAAGGGTCCCCGTGCCGTGCGCCACCACCCAGTCGATATCGTCGGCGCCTGCTCCGGCGGCGGCCCAGGCGCGCATGACGGCCCGGCGGACACCTGCCGGGTTCGGAGCCGAGATTGCTTTTCCCCTGCCGTCGCAGGCTAGACCGGTGCTTTGGACCACGGCCAGGATCCGGTCCCCGTCCCGCTCGGCCCGCTCCAGCGTCTTGAGGGCGGCCATGGTGGCGGCCTCGGAGAAGAGAGTGCCGTCGGCCGCCGCGTCGAAGGCGCGCACATCGCCGTGCGCGGACAGGCTCTCGAACTTGGCTGCGGACACCGCCATCAGGCGGCCCATGCCGTTCACCGCTCCGCAGTAGGCCACGGTGCAGTCCCCGGCGAGCAGGCTCTGGATGCCGAGGTCGAACGCGTACAGAGAGGAGGCGCAAGCGGCGGTCACGGCGAGCCAGTCGGTGTCGTCGGGCAGCAGTCCGCTGGCGGCCCGACGCAGGACCATGTCCGGCTGCGCGTCGCGGGGACGGTCCATCGCACACCGGTAGCGGCGGCGCAGCAGCGTCCGCACCCTATGCTCATGGGCCGCCCGCGAAAGCGCGTCACCGCCAAGGTACTCGGCCATCCTGCGGGCTACGACGTGGGAGAGCACGGTCTCCTCTGCGGCCTGGGTAGCGCCACTCCAGGTGGCCACGTAGAACCCGGTCCGGTCCCCGGGGCCGGGAGCACAGGTGTCCAAAGTCTGCAGCAGGCTGTGACGCAGCCAGAGAGCTTCCGTACTGTCGGCGCCCCACCATCCTCGGGCCACCTCGTCAGCGAGCGCCGGGTGGAGTTCGATGTCGTCGATATATCCGGCCGTCCGGCCGAACGTACGGTCCGCCGCCTCGGACTGGGGCGAATAGATTGGTTCGATGTCGAACCGGACCGGCAACCGGTACTGCGGCTTGTCCTGGCACAGCACCTGCCAGACCTCCTCAGGGCTGCTGGCACCAGGGGCGACCGCTCCGAGACCAACCACGGCGACAGCCCGGCCTCGGCCGGACGAGGGGACGTTCGGTACCTGCATAGCGCCCTCAATCGTCGGCCGCGAGTTGCTCGAGCAGCTCGGCGACCTGCTCGACAGTTCGGCAGGAGAAGGTCTGCCGGTCGGCGGTTGGGGTGGGGAGGTTGAACTGGTCCAGTAGGCGCACTATTGCTTGCGTCTTCTTCAGGGATGACACCCCGAGCTCGGCTTCCAGATCAGCATCAGGCTCGACCACGTCGACGGGATACTGAACGATGTCCGCGAACACCTGGCGCACCTGGATGACGAGCTCGCCGCGCGACGGAAGCGCGGCCGGGGAGGCAGTGGCCTCCAGAGCTGCAGATCGCGCCGCCACCGGACCAGGGACAGGCGCGGGCAGGACGGGCTCGGACTGGCGTGCCGCGGCCGGCGGCAAAGTGGAGGAGGCCCGAAGGGATGGAAACGGGGCCGCCTCAGGTCTGGCCAGGGAAGCAAGCAGTGCGGGCAGTGCCTGGGCGGCCGCGCGTCCGGGCAATAAGGGGACGGCACGTGCAGCGGCAGGCAGGTTCTCGGACACCAAGTCGCTCAGCACCTGGCCGGCCCCGACCTCAACGAACGTCTCCGCCCCGTCGGCGTACAGACGGCTGAGCGTCTCCCGGAACATGACCGGCAGAACCAGCAGGCCTGCGATCAGCTCACGCACGTCGTCGGCGGTGTGCAGATGACGCCGCAGCTGCGGCGAGTAGACCGGACGGCCGGGGGAGTGCACGGGGATATCTGCGGTGGCCTCGGCGAACCGGCGGGAGGCGGCCCAGAACATCGGATTGTGATAGGCGCCGGGGATACCCAGCCGGGTGACGCGGACCCCGACGGAGTCGGCCAGCCGCTGGCAAGTCTCCACGGCGCAGACGCGGCCGGATACGACAATCTGACGCGGACCGTTGTCGACGGCGACCGTGAGGGACCCCTCGTCGACCAACTCGATCATGGCGGTTACCCGCCGCACCGACGCGTTGACCGCGAGCATCGCACCGTCGGGCACCTCCGCCTGGGTGACCGCGCGGTAGCGCTCGCACAGCAGCCGGGCACCGTCGGCCTCACCGATCGAGCCTGTGGCGACGAGGGCCGTGATCTCCCCGCTGCTGTGCCCGAACATGATGTCGGCCTCGGCTCCCGACTCGCTCAAAGCCCGCGTGAGCACCAGCGACGTGGCGTAGAAACCCAGCCACAGATGCTCCGGACGCTGATCCAAGTCCTCGGGAGCGGCTCCCAGGAGCCGCGGGGAGACAGCCTCCCATCCGTAGTCGCCTGCCACCTCGTCCACTGTTTTCAGGATGGTCCGGTACGCAGCATTCTGGTCGACCAGGGAGCGCAACGCACCGGTGAGATGCGCCCCAGGACTGGTGAACATCCACGCTTGCTTGGTCATGCGAACCCTTAATCCGAAGTGGTCTGGGCCTGCGGCCCCACCCGTTCCCGAGGCAGCAGACAAAGAGTCGGGAACGGGTGGCGACGCAGATGACTCGTCGTGGTGGCGTCAGGCGAAGCACCCGCGGCAGTGTCCGGGTACTGCCCCGCCGCCTCCACCGGAGCTGGCTACTCGGCGATGGCCGTGCTGTCGCTGAACTGGAAGACCGGCACCCGTTGCCCCTCCACCATCTCCGTCTCACCGGTGCCCTCGAAGCGCTGGTGCCGCCCGTAATAGGCCACCACGACCCGCGAAGCGTCAGCGGTGCTGTCAGGTGTCCGGTGCAGACGCGGTAGCTCCGGCGGACCTCACATCAGCACCACCAGATGCTCGGCGACCGGCTTCACCTTAGATGTCGCGTTCATCACCTCCAACCGGCACAACCTGCGGATTCAGCGACACGACTGGTACCTCCCCTTCAATCGGGACGCACATCCATCAAATGCACGCGCCCACCGGGCGCACGGGAGCACACCCGGGGGCGCATCGGCTATCGCGCCCCAGCTCTCTCCTGAAGCCCAGCCGTCGCGGAAAACTCCGGATTTACCGCGGCGGACCCCAGCCGTGATCATCGCGACCTGCAGCGGAACCCTCCGGCAGCGGAGGCGAGGTGCACGCATTTACTGCGGCAGTGCGCGGGAGGCGGGGCGGATATGGCGATCGAACCAGCGACCGAAATCGGGAGCGGGGGCGCCATCCGGCTCCCGTGCGCCCGGGTGGTGCCCTGTCCGCCCCGCCGCGTCGTACGCCGCGGCGGTCGAGCGGTACCTCACCGGCGCCGGCATCGCGAAGTCCTCCGCACGGATCTACCGGATCTCGCTGACGACATGGGGGTGGATGCTCACCGGCGAAAGCGCGCCGACCGGGCCCGCCCGCCGGCGCGCGACGCCGCCCGTCTTCCCCGTCGCCGCGATCGACGACCCGGCGCTGCCTCAGATGCTGGCCGAGCTGGCGGCGGCGCGAGCGGACGCGATGGACTCCGACACTGTCAACCGGGAGCTGTCCATCGCCCGCAAGGCGATCAGTTGGTGGCGGGGCTAGGAGTCTTCAAATGTCACGCCCACATCAGGAGTGATGCGAGCGTGACGGCGGCCTGGTAGGACTCGGCGGTCTTCTCGTAGCGGGTGGCCAGGCCGCGCCACTGCTTCAGACGATTGAAACAGCGTTGACGACGTTGCGGTGCTTGTAGAGCTCTGGATCGAAGGCCGGCGGGCGGCCACCACGGCGCCCGCGCCGCAGGCGGTTGGCGATCTGATCGGCGCGTTCGGGGATGGTGTGGCCGATGTCGTGCCGCCGCAGCCAGTCCCGGATCGCCTTCGAGCTGTAGCCCTTGTCGCCCAGAACATGGTCGGGCCGCACCCGCGGGCGCCCCGGTCCGATCCGCGGCACCCGGATCGCCTCCATCACGGCGGTGAACTGAGTGCAGTCGTTGGTATTGCCGCCCGTGATCGCGAAGGCCAGCGGCCAGCCCGCCGCATCGCACGCCAGGTGGATCTTGCTGGTCAGGCGGCCTCGGGAGCGTCCGAGGCCGGGGTCGCGGAGCCCCCTTTTCGCGCCCCGGCGGCATGCTGGTGGGCGCGGACCATGGTCGAATCGACCGACACCAGCCAGTCGATATCGTCGTTCGCGTCCGCCCTCGCCTACGCGGCCTGCAGCATCCGCTCGAACGTGCCGTCCAACGCCCACCGGCGGAACCGGGTGTGCAGCGTGGCCCACGGCCCGTACCGCTCGGGCACGTCCCGCCAGGCCGTGCCGGTGCGGAACTTCCACACAATGCCATTGAGCACCGTGCGGTCGTCCACCCGTCTCCTGCCGCGCAACGACACGGACAGCAGCGGACGGACGAACTCCCACTCGGCATCGGACAGTTCATGGCGACGTATCACCCGACCATGATGCACTACTCAAGATCTTTTGAAGACACCGCCTAGGGCGATCGCAGGCGATCCCACGATCGGTATCGAGCGGCGGCCGGCTGCGCCGAACCGGACCAGGGCGCTGGCGGAGAACCAGATCGCCGCCCTGTGGCGCCTGGACGTCGCCCTGCGGGAGAAGACGCAGTGGAAGATGCTCCACGAGACCGCCGCCCGGACCGACGAGACGCTGTGCCTCAATGTGGAAGACCTGTACCCGCAGGACAAGCGCGGCAGGATCACCGCCAAGGGCGGCGCGACCGAGTGGATTCACTGGCAGTCCGGCACCCTCCAGCTCCTGCCCCGCCTCATCGCCGGACGCCGCCACGGCCCGCTCTTCTTCACCGAACGCAAGGCCCCGGCCGGAACGCCGACGCTGGACGTGTGGCCGGAGACGGAGCGAAACCGCCTGTCCTACCGGCGAGCCGAAGAAATCTTCGAGGAGAGCACCCGGCTCCTGACCAACCCCCTCGCCGCCCCCAAGGAGACCGACACTCTGGAGGGATGGACGCTCAATCGGATCCGCCACAGCGCTCTGACACGCGACGCCGAGGACGGCACGTCCACGCCGATGCTGCTCGCCCGCTCCCGCCACGCCTCCGTCCGCTCCCTGGAGCGGTACGCACGGTCCGGCGTCGACGCCGTCGCCCGGCACGTCGCCGAACGCGACCCGCAGCCCGCCGTAAGCGCCAGTAGAGTTACCCGTGGGTTAGTTTGCCCACGGATATCAGCTTCCTTACAGCTTGTTGCCGAGACCCTGCGGCTGGCCCTGGACGCGCTGGCCCTGCACGCCAATGACTGCATTTCCCCGTTCATGACACAAGGCTGGGCCGAACGCTATGGCCGGCCGGTTCGCTACGACCGGTTTTCTCGGGGCAGGAAGCTGTGCTCGAGTATGTCCTGCAGGTCGGCTAGGACGGCCTGCGGCTCCTGCGGCACCCTGACCTGCCCCCACGGAGTCACTAGCTGTTCTGTCCCGGGAGGTTATGAACAGTGGTGATGATCACCTTCGGGGGATCTTGAACGAGTGAGGGCCTTCAGGGTTCGGTGTGGATTGCGACATCTCCACCGAACGAACAGAAGGCTCTCATGCCCCACCGCAATGCACCGCTGACCGAACTGGGATGCCTGCGTCTGGCCCGCTGTGTCGTCGACGACGGCTGGCCACTGCGGCGGGCCGCGGAGCGATTCCAGGTCTCGCCCACCACCGCCCAGCGCTGAGTCACCCGCTATCGCGAGTGCGGAGAGGTCGGCATGACCGACCGCTCGTCGCGCCCGCACCACAACCCCCGCCGGACCGCCACCCCCACCGAACGGCGGATCATGAAGGTCCGTTGGCTGACCCGATACAACACCCGCCGCCGACACCCCCGTCTTGGCCAGCGGTCCCCAATCGCCTACGAGAACGCCCTCCGACCAGCAGCAACTACCTTGACCCAAACCGCATAGACGTGTTCAACATCCGGGGCCAAGGCCCATCTCACACAGAGTCCGGGCGAGTGCCCGGGTGAGCCGGGAGGAGGGAAAGCGCCCCAGCGTGGGTTCGCCGCCGGATGCGCGCAGGAAGCGTCGGTCACACCACTTCCCGCAGGACGGTGTTCCTGCTCTCCCGCACCTGGGCGTATCCCACGAGGCCGATGAGAATCGCGAGGAGCACGGCGGAGGACCCCGCCGTGCCGAGGTCGAGGCCGCCCTTGGCAAGGGGCTTGGTAAGGAAGTCGCCGGCGGTGGCCCCGAGGGGGCGGGTGAGAACGAAGGCGATCCAGAACAGCAGTACGTTCGGTACGGCGGGCACCCGCATCAGAGCGACGAGGACGGCGAGCATGCCCGCGACGAGAAGGGCACCACCGGCGTAACCGAGTCCGGAGCTGTCGGACAGGAAATCGCCCATCGAGGTACCGAGGGTGTTCGAGACGAGGATCGCCGACCAGAAGAGGGCCTCTGCACGGAAGGTGACGATGTCGCGGATGGAGAAAGTCAGCCCGCTGCACTTCCAGGCGGTGAAGATGGCGATCAACAGCGAAATCAGGATCGCGGCACCGATGGGGTAGCCCAGCCCCAGGCCCTGCGGCCCCCAGCCGAGCGTCGACGCGCCGTCGGTGAGGAACTTGGCGCTGGCGTCCCGGTTCATGAAGTCGGACATCGTGGTGCCGACCGTGCTGGTGGACAGGATAACCGTCCAGTAGAAAAACGGGTTGTAGTGCTTGGAGCAGAGCTGTGCGGAAAGCGTAACCACGAAGATCAGGAACAGGGCAATGGTGCTGAGGAAGTAGCCAAGTTTGAGGGTCTGGGCGAAGAGGTCACCGGCCGTTTCGCCGAGGGTGGTCGCCGCAATCTTCATGACCCAGAAGGCCAGAGTGACCTCCGGAAGTTTCTTCGTCACGTGCCTTTTAATGCCTGCGCCATCCAGATCGGTCAGGAATTCGGACTTTTCCACGTTCGGTCTCTCTAGTCGGGCGGATACGAGGCGTCGCCTTGTTCAGGTGCGAGGTGTCGCCATGCAGCAGTACGTCGCGCACCGCCCGACCCTCTCAGCCCCGGCCTGAATACATTCCGAAAGTCGGTCCGCCGCACCCCCGGAGGGCCACATACGGAGGAACCGTCCTCCGCCTATGCGGCAGCCACTTTTGCTGGCGCGGACGTCAGCTCCGAACCCCACCGGCGGGCAGAGTCGAACGCCCTGGACCTTCAACACCCCCGAGAACCGAGCGTCCCGGTGATCGGGCGCCGATCCCGACCGCCACGGGTGGGGAGTTCGCGGGCTGTATGACGAGCCTGACGCATCTGTGCTCACGCGTATCGTCTCTCAGCCGAGGGTCCTTGACGGGCTGAGTCGCCGAAAGTCGGCCAGACCGGGTGGCGCAGAGGCCAGCGAAGCGATCAGTGCTCAGCGTGTTGGTCCCCGGCCTCAAGAGTTCCGCCGAGCTTGGTACGCAAGGCGCGTAGGACGTCCAGCTTCTCGGAGACGACGACCCATCGCATTCCCACGAGGTAGTTGCCTCCATACTCGCGGGCTTGGATCAGCCAGGCACGCTGCCCCTCGTCGGCGGTGAAGGTGGCCATGCGGAACTCGCCTTGGGATGCCTTGCACGATCCCGTACGCAATTCATCGGCGGTCACACTGATTTCGGGCCTACAGCCGACCACCGCGGCAATCGTCTCTATGGACTCGGTTTGGGCTGCTGCTGCTTCGGTATGTGCTGTGTGGGTCCCCGTCGGCGCCTGGTCGCAGCCGCTGAGGAGGACGCCACACAGCGAGGCGGCGAGAATTACCCGGACGTATCCGATGCGACCCTGAAGTGTCGGCATGATGACCTTACTGCTCGAGTGTCCCACTGCTTCCTCGCTGGGCGGACTTTCAGGTTTCGAGGCGGACCCGGTACGGTCCGAGGTCAGCAAGGCCACCTCGCAACCCAATTCGGCCGCCCGCGGAATGTGGTTCGCAGCGAGAGTTGGAAACAAGTGACCGGGGTTCCGAAGCGGGGAGCCTGGATCCTTGCTGCGACCCAACCGAGGACGGAGGCTCCGACGCGGTGCAACCGGGGCTGGCGAAGCAAGACTGGCCTGCGTGCTTCTACTTGCTCCCGAGCCGGTCCCGCGGCACTACGCTCGGCAGTCCGTCACGGTTGTCCGTCACACGGCAGTTCATCAGAACGCATATCAGTCCGCGGGATCAGAGGCCGGACGCCCGTGCGTGGAGGGTCGGCTTTAGCGGCCTGCGGCGGCCTTCTTGCCGCTGTCGGTGACTGCGAACCACAGGCCCTGCTTGCCCTGGCCATTGATGTCACCGGCCTTCTTGTCCCCCGCGAAGGTGTAGACCGGCCAGCAGTTGATGGACAGTTGCTTGGTACCGTCGGGTCGGGTCACGGTGCCTATCAGCTTTGGTGAGATTCCGCGCAGCTTCTTCGCGTCGACGGGCTTGGCGGGTGTCCATGTCTTCAGGCAGGCGTCGAGGCAGCCGATCTTCATCGGCCAGGCGCTGTCCTTGTCGAACCGGTAGAGCGTGCGGGAGAAGGCATCTTGAAAGATCTTGCCGAGATCGGCGTTGTCCACGATGACCAGTGCGGCCGCGGCCACGACGACAGTCGTGTCCTTCTCAGCGGGTGCCTCTTTCTTGGCCTTCTTCCCGTCAGGCGCGATTGGGCTCCAGTTCGGCACCCCCTTGCCGTTAGTGTCTCCGGCCTTCTTGTCCTTGGAATAGCGGTATACGGGCCAGCCGGCCAGTGTCAGCTGACGGGTTCCATCCGAGCGCTCTACCGCACCCAGAAGGGACTTGTCGATGCCCTTGCCGGCCAGCACTTCCTCCGCCCGGACGGCTGGCCACGTTTCTGCGCACGCGCCGTTGCAGTTGGATGCAGGCGGCTTAGGGGAATCCTTGTCGAAACGGTAGAGAGTGAATCCTTCACCATCCGTAACGAAGGTTCCCTGGTTCGGGTCATTCTTCGCGGACAGCTCATTGACCTCTGCGATGGAGGCCTCTGGGCCCTTGGTGGAACTTGCGGAATTCGGTCCGCTTCCAGATGCCGTGGAATTCGGAACGTACTCCGATCCATACCCGGCATCCTTACTGCTTCCCGCACTCGCGACCTTGACGTCGTCGCTACCACCTCCAGCGCATGCCGTCGTCAGCAGAAAGGCCGAAGCGACCAGCCCTGAAAGAACTGCACGCTTTCCGTTCATCGCGATACCTCTTTCGTTTCGAATTCTCCGGTCTTGATCTGGCCGGCGACTAAGATTGCGTATTGCGTGACAGCCGACCGTGGCCGCACGCGTTCGTGAACGCCTTTTTGCTGCGGTGGCCCCAGCGGGGATGCTTCTGGGGCCACCGCCCTCCTCTGGGCGACGCGGGACGGGGGGAGGCCCGCCCAGAGAGGTCTTGTCGATGCGGACCGCTTACCGCGAGGGAGATTTCGTCCTGATCGACACGATCAGCACTTCTGGCCGGAGTTGATGCATCGCACGGCTTTGTTCATCAATCCGTCTGTCATGACGTTGATGAAGTCTCCGTGGTCGGTGACGGGTTTGTGCAACTGTTCCGGGAAGCTGTCCACGGCGAACAGAGCTCCGCCAGGGACGTCGTAGACCAGCCGCATTTCGAGTTCGGGTATAGCGGCGAGTCCACGAGGGCAGGCGCCGTTGGGGAGCGCAAAATCAACGTGCGTCCTGTGGTTGGCACTGTCGATATTCCGGCCGTCCCAACAGCTTTGGAAATTGAACGTCCTTACCACGTCGGAATTTTGCGGGCACAAGGGGTATTTGTCCGTGAGCTGGCGGTTTTCGAAGCCGGTACAGCTCCAGGAGGCGTTGGCGTCTGCAGGCCCGCTGGTGAAGGCCTTCGCGTCGCCGGTAATAATCCGCATGAAGCGGGGCATCGCGGTCACCTTGCCGACCGGACTTCCGGTGAACGTGAGCGTGACGTCCGCAGGCTCGAGTATCGAGCCGACGTTGAGGTCCTGTCCGCCGCCCGGCGCGCCGGCGTCTCGTTCGTTCCCGCTGCCGAGGAGCCGGGTCACCGGCCAGTAGTAGGTGGACTGGTCCTGGTTGACGCAGGTCGTTCCGGCGGCGGCGAGGGAACTGTTGACCGAGAAAGCGTCCGTGGACACATTCCCCACGTAGTCGTGCATATGGTGCGCGCCGTTGCTGACGCCCGGCGCGACGATCACGTTGTCCGGGTTGAGATGGCCGTTCTGATTGTGCCCGCACTCGGAAGTAAAGGTTCCGGTCGACGCACCCGGGGTCTTGCGACGTTGGGGGACGTTCGGTGCGACGGTCGTGATGTCGACGAAATCAGCGGCGGACAGACCCGCATTCGGAGGCACGGGTGCGTTGCCAGCACCGCCCTTGGCGTTGCGAATCGCGTTCTGGCCGTTGTTTCCGGCAGCCTGCCTGATGGTGCATTGGCTCAGCGCACCAAGCCCGGATCGTTTTGTGGAGGCCGGACCGATCGCGTTGGCGATGCGGTCGATGGTCCCCTGGCGCTGCTGTTGCAGGTCACTGATCAGGGCTTGTTGGTCCACGGCTCCTGACGTGAGCTTCTGGTACGCAGTCGCCACTTGGGTGTCGAGTTCCCCGAGGGCGCGGTTCACGTCCGACTGAGCCCGCGTGGGAACATCACGAAGCCGGTTTCCCACGTCGGGGCACACGACGGTGGCATCGGCTGACTGGTTATTGTCGAACGCACGTGACCCGCTGCCGGCTGATGCGTTGACGGCGATTACAGCGATCCCGCCGAATCCCGTGAGGGCCGCGGCGATCGCCAAGATGGTCCTGCGCGAGCGAAGGGAGCGTTTGTGGCCGTTACGACTCATGACATCACTTCTCTTCGTCGTTCTAGAGTCACGTAATCCGTGCGACAGGCTTCACGGATATGCTGTCGGCGAGCGCGTCGAAGTCGACGAGCCCCGTGGCCTCGAGTACCGAAATATGGTCGAGGACGACTGTGTTGGCGCGGGTCGCCAGGGCGCGGACCTTCGAATTTTGCGTCTGCGCCCGTACTTGTGCCACCAGCGCGAACACCGTCCCGTGGGCTCGGCGAAGCAGGTTGACGAGCACCCTCTCGTAGGCGTCCCCCCGCGCAGCGTCTATTTGGTCCAGCCAGCCTTGCTGTTGCTCGCTTGGCTTGGTGGGAAGCTCGATGCCGAGCTCTTGGGCCGTCGCGATGTCCATCTTGTTGAGTTCGTTGTGCCCCATGACAAGGTGGTCACCGACCTCGCGCACTGAGTCCTGTTTCGCACGCTGCTGGGCCCCCATTCCTGCGGGCAGTTCCCAAAGCCCGGCCAGCCGAACCTTTCTGACGAACTCTCGGTCGAGTGGAGTCAATGGTCCGAAGTTCGTGCTCACTATGCCGAGGCCGTCGTCAGCGACCGGGGTTCCGGGCGGTCCGAAGGTCTTCGTGCTGGTGACCAACACCGGTACCAAGAAGGCCAGCAGGGTCATCGCCACGGCTCCGACGAGAAAGCTGGTGCCGAGTTTGAAGCGTGGTCCGGCGCGTCCGTCGGCCGCAATTCGCCTCGCGGGTGCCACGACTGGTACTCCTTGCTGCTTGCCAGAAGAATTGCACCCGTGCGAAACGGGGTGCCTGACTACGGTGAGGACGGTCTCGCTAGGGGTTACTGCACGCTATCCATGTTGGATGAGGCTGGCCACTAGCCATCGTTAATGGATAGAAATTTGGGCTCAAGGGCTCGCGGAGATCGCGACACCATCCGGAGTCGGTCTGGAACTGCGAGGCAACCTTGTCGGGTGCGCGCGAGCCACCGCTCGCCGGCGGCCGACCCTCGGTTCTGGTGCACGCTGTGTTCGGCCGTATCGGCCAGATGGTGACAGCCAGACCTTGGATGCCAGCGATCCGTGACGTGGGGGTTGGAGGAGCGCAGCGAGCGTGACGCCAGCGCGGTTGTTGCCGTCGGCGTGTCGTGAGGCGTGGGTGAGAGCTCCGCACCGGTCGCAAGTATCTCCAACCCTTGCCTGCACACCCGGGGGCCTAGCTCGGGTCGGAATCAGCTCCGTCGCGAGGGAGATCCGTCGGTTGGACCTCCCTGAGACGGTTGCGTTCGGATGCGGTGAGGCCACCGAAGATCCCGTAGGGCTCTCTACGTTGGAGTGCGGCGACCAAGCAGCTTCGACGGACCGGGCAGGCCACGCAGAACCTCTTGGCCGTCTGTTCTTTCCGTGTTGGGTCTCGGCGGCCCTGACTATCGACGGGCGGGAAGAAGTCGTCCGGGTTGACACCAGGCTTCGCACAAGCCGCTCCGCGCAGGACGCGGCTTGGGGGACTGAGAAGCAGAAGTGCCACGGGATCCTGCAGCGGCGTGTCGGATTGCGTGGAACAAAACTGCTGGTCGTGGGTCATGTGGGCTCCTCCGGAGGTCATCGGAAGCGCTTGCTCATCCATGCAGATTCGTGAGTGCAGCGCGGTGCGGACCCAACTGAGCGGGGTCCAGCCCTGAGGGATTCGACGTCTGTCGGCTCACTGGCTGTTCCTGACGATCTACCAGAGCGAAGTGGCCTTGGGATTCAGTACGAGCGTGGTCAGACAGATCGGGCTTCAGGGCCTGGTCGTGCTGGTGCCGCGAAGGTGCCTGCGGCTCGGGCTTCGTGTCCCCACCTGCCGACGACCGGGTGGCCGGGCCAATGGGTTGGTGCGCAGGGATGCGGCTGCGCTCACATCCGCGGGGCTGCGGGTGAAGCATCGCTGCCACTGCGACGCTTCCATGGTCCGCGTTGGTCTCACAGTCCGTTGACGCGGCGCGCTTCCGGGCCGGTATTCGGGGTACTGAGTTGACTTCGTCGACTTCGACGGGCACGGCTGGTTTCTTGGTCCCGGTGCTCCGGCCCCATCAGGCGACGATTGTGTAGCGCGATCTCCAGGTCGACGCGGGTGCGTGGATCCCTCAGGGCCGGGCCAAAGAGGGCTTCCAGCCGTCGCAGGCGGTACCGCACCGTCTGCGGGTGCACCCGGAGCGCCTTGGCCGCGTCAGTCGCGCTTCCTGCGCTGAGCCACGCGGCCAACGTTTGCTCCAGGCGCTGGCGCTGTCGAGGTGTGAGGTGGTCGAGTGGTTGGAGGCGCTGGCTGACGTGCTGGCGGGCCAGGGTCTCGTCCTGGAACAGGAGCAGTGTCGACAGGTGGTCGTCGACGAAGACCACGGATTCCCCCTTGACCCTGCCGCTGGTCTTCAGGGTCAGCAGGCTTCGCGCCCACCTTAGTGAGGTAGCGGCTTCGGCCCATCGGGCAACTGGGGCTACCGCAGCTATTCGACCGCGGAGTTGGCGCTCCACCAGTGCCCGGCTGTCGTGCTCTGGGTTGAAGATCAGCACGAATGGTTCAGGGCCGGCCAGATCCACGAGCCCGGCCTGCGCCATCTGTAGCGGAAGGTCGTCGCAGAGGGCGGGGAACGCCACGGCCTGGACGGTTTGTGGCGGCTCGCCGATCAGGCGGGCCAGCAGCTCCAATTCACCCTGTGACGTGTGATCGTCGGCGCCAGGTGGCTGATGCCAGATCGGACTCACTGCAGCGGTGGGCATTGCGGGGTCGCAGGTGTCAGTGGGGGAACTCTTGCCTACCGGGGCGCCTGGGTCGTCCGTACCGCCAGGGTCGGCAATCGGGTCTCCGCGCAGCCAGCGGTTACTGAGCGGGTAAGCGGACCTCGGTGAAGCTGGTTTGACTTTGCTGACCATCATCTCGACTCACTCGTTCCGGGGATGCGCGCATCTGAGGGTCGCCATCAGGTGCACAGAAAAGTAGCCAGGTGGTTCTTAAGACACGCGTACCCCCTGTTCAACCCGGGGCTTTGCTGATTCTTTACCTTCCGCAATGACTGCGGTTCACGCGGGATCGCACGGCTGCCATCTCCCTGACGCACGCGGACGGTCAGATCTATCACTTCTCGCCATTTCCTCTCGGTCAGCTACCCCCTTCAACGATCGTGTCGTAGTTAGTCGGACCAGGCGGAGCAGGAGCGGTACCGTCCGGCAGCCATGCTGCGTCGACCACCACTCAGGACCTCGTGCCGAACCGAACTCACCGTACGACCGCTCCGCCAGCCCAGTTGAGCTACGGCGTTGCCTGAAGCCTCACTGCGCTGCGTATGCCCGATCTAGCGAACACACGGAAGGCTCTGCCCGCCATGCCTCGGAACTACCGGCCCAATCCCACCCCACCGCGAGGAAGGAGGCACCGTGCCGTCCCCGGCTCGAACTCAGCTCGCCAGCCCGGTCCGCCGATCCCTGCCCTCGCCTCGGTCGTCGAACGCCGCGCGCTGCGAGGTGGCGCCATAGCCGCCGCGGCGTTCGCCGGCGTCTTCCTTCTGGCCATCGTGCCGGCCCGCGCTGTTGTGGACTTCGCCGCCGGTGTTCTTTCCCTTGTCTCGCTGACGGCCGCTGTCCTGTGGGGCCTGTCTGCCACGGACCGTCTGATTCTCGATCCGAAGCAACGCTTGCTCGCGCAGGCCATCCACCGGGGGGCGGTGGTTGCTGGTCTCGGTTTCCTCGCCCTGCACATCTGGGTCAAGGTCACGGGTACACGAACCACCGTGACTGCGGCCGTGGTGCCGTTCACTGACCCCAAGCAACCCGGACTGGTCGGGCTGGGGACTCTCGCCATGTACCTGTTTTTGGTCTCAACGGTGACCGGAGCGCTGCGCAGTTCCTTCGTCTCTTCGGGGCGAGTGGGCTGGTGGCGCGCCTTGCACATGTTCGCCTACATTGCCTGGGGGGCTTCGCTCATCCATGGGCTCAAGGCCGGCCGGCCAGCTGCCGGTTGGGTTACGGCTGCCTATTTGCTGAGCGTGGTCGGCGTGGGCGCGGCCCTCGTATTGCGAGCTGTCAGCGTCCCGTCTGACAGCCAGCGTCGGACCTCCGCGCAGCTACCCTCGCCCGTGCAGCCACTGCGGCCTACCCGGGTCCGCACTCCGCAGGCGACGCCGGGCCATACGGTCCGCCTCAACAGCAAGGAACGGGTGCTGTGACGCGAAAGTCCGTTGGCCTCTTCGCCGTCGGTCCCGCCCGGCTGCTGTCGGGACTGGGAGAGGCCGAACGCTTGGACCGTGTGGAGCACCTGGCCGTCCATGGCGCACTGCCAGAGGTCCGGCCGGAGGAACTCATCGCGTTGGCGGAGAACGTCAACCTGTGCGGGCGGGGCGGGGCTGGGTTTCCCTTCGCCCGCAAGTTGAAAGCGGTCATCGACTCGTCCGCCCGTCGCGGCGGGCGCGCCGCCGTCGTGGTCAATGGCAGTGAGGGAGAGCCCACCTGCCTGAAGGACGCCACTCTGCTGTCGCGCGCCCCCCACCTGGTCCTTGATGGTGCGCTGTTGGCAGCGGACGCCCTGGGGGCCGAGGAGATCGTGGTCGGCGTTACCAGGACGGAACTTGAACGCTCGGTGAGCGCGGCGATAGCAGAACGCGGACCGGGCTGGCCCAGTATCCGTGTGGAGCTCCTGCCCGAGCGCTTCGTCACCGGTGAGGGAACCGCGCTGACCAACGGGCTGAACACAGGGACCGCGCTCCCCCCGGGACGCAAAGTACGGACGAGCGACAGCGGACTGCGGGGCATGCCGACCCTGCTGTCCAACACGGAGACATTCGCCCAGCTCGCCGTCGCGGCACGGATGGGTGCCCTGTCCTACCGGGAGGCCGGGCTCCCCTCGGAGCCCGGCACCACACTGCTGACTGTCGCGGGGTCCTGGGTCGTGGAGACCCCCACAGGAGTGCCGGTTGCCGACATTCTGCAAATGTGCGGCACGGACCCGGGCCAGGGCGTCCTGGTCGGCGGTTACCACGGCGGGTGGTTGGCCCCCGGTGCCGCTCGAGCCGCACTGATCTCTCGGGAATCGCTGACCATTTTCGGCGGGTCGCTCGGTGCCGGCGCGATCCTCCCGTTGCCCCTGGACACCTGCCCTCTCGGCGAGGTCGTGCGAGTGGCCCGCTGGATGGCCGAAGAATCGGCAGGACAGTGCGGACCATGTGTGCGAGGACTGCCAGCCCTGGCCAGCGCACTGGCCCGCGTCGTCGAAGGCAGCAGGACCGACGCCATGAACAAGGTGCGCGACTTGCTCGACTCGGTCCGCGGTCGCGGTGCGTGTAGCCACCCGGACGGTACCGCGCGCTTTATCACCTCCGCGCTTACGGCATTCCCCGACGATCTCAAGGACCACCGCTACGGCCTGGGTTGTGGCAGGGCGGTGCTGGGTGTACTACCGCTGGGTGATGACGTCCCGGGTTCCAGCGACCAGTTCGAGCGACTGCTGGTCGACTGGACGCTCTGCGCCGGACACGGATTGTGCGCGCACATGCTCCCCGACGTCGTGCAACTCGGGGCGGACGGTTACCCCGCCTCCGCGCAAATGCGCCTGCCCGAAAGCCAGCACGTACAGGGGCTGAGGGCGGTGCGCCGGTGCCCCGCCCTCGCCCTGCGCATCGAAGCATGACCAAAGGGTGCGAAGCGACGGTTGGGCGCCCCGAATCCGCCTGGGTCGACACCCACGCTTCCAGCCCCCGTCTTCGTCCGTCGCCCGGGCGCCCATCTGGAGGTGGGCAACAACAGGGTGAGCGCGGCCGGATTGTCCGTCCAGGACCCCCTTGAGGAGCGGGACGGCAGCTGTGCCGCGCACCAGGGTCTTTACCCGGACATCGCCGCAGACTCTGGCCAATCGATAGACAAGGTCACCCATAGATCCCTCCTCATGCCCTGCCCACCTAGGTGAGAATGCCGACGGCTCCCTTTGTTCCTCTGTGGCAGTTCCGCTCCCTGGTCGCGGCAGAGGCGCGCTTTGTCGGGCCTGCCGGCGTCCCAGGGCACAGCGGGTTTTGCCCCCCACCACACCGTCAGACGGTCTAACTGCCCTCGACGTTTCGAGGTTGCTTCGATATGACTGCCTTGTCCTCTGGCTCCGAACGGTCCGTGCACCGCACCGCACCGAGTCACCCGCACCGGGCCCGCCTGGTCGCTGCGTTCAGATCACCGAGCCGGGCCAGTCACATTCCGCAAAATAATGGCCGCCTGCGGCAAGACTGATCTAGTTTCAATCGCACAGGCGCCGACCCCCTTCGTCGGCAAAATATTCCGCCCTAGATCAGGAGACACCGCCAATGAGGACTGAAGGACCTGCCAACGGACTGCAAGCGACCTTCACCAGGGAGCTCTACGCTCGAATCGCCAACATGGACAATGCGAGCTTCATCGAACTGCGCAACCTGGTGCAGAGCAACCCATCTGATGACAAGCGCAGCCTTGCGTTAAAACGCAGCTTCTACTCGAACGGCTGCACGATGCTCCCGGGTGCGGTGCTATCCGACGCAGTGTGGAATGCCTGCGCCCAGCACAACTTCCGCTACACCGTGGGTCCCCGTGTCTACGCCAGCTCGTTCGTGGAGGCAGAGGCCGAACGGCTATCAGCGGATGAGCAACTGGGCGGCAACATAGCGGCCCAGCAGGTCAGCCCGGATCTGCTCAGCAGTGTGCACGGCCGACTGCATCAGGAGGGAACCTCGGCCTTCGCTTCGTCCTTCTTTATTGGCGCCCCAGCTAATGGGGCTGAAATTTTTTCATCGCTGGAGCAGGTCAGGGCACCGCAGCACCCTGCGGTCCACGACGCCGGGTAATGCGACCGCGCTGTGGAGGCAGGGACGCACGCGGGTGCGGGCCCCCAGCCCTTCCACCGCCAAGCCGCAGATCCGTCCCGGAGCGCATCACCAGCAACACGGAGTCGATCCGCAAGAAGAACGGACACGATGACCGCCGCATACGGAAACCGGCCCGGACGCAGAACGGCCAGGAAAACCTTCACGATGATTGCCTGCAGTGTGCTCGCCGCAGGAGGCTTGGCCAGCGTGGGCATGAATGCTCTCAGGCCGGAAAAAGCTCTGGCCTCCAGCCACCGCGAGGCGCCACTGATTTCTGGACAGCCGCGTTATGACAACACCGACGTCTACGCGTTCGTCAGCCCGGACAAACCGGCCACCACAACATTGGTTGCCAACTGGATTCCGTTCGAAGATCCCGCCGGCGGCCCAAACTTCTACCAATTCGCCCAAGACGCACAGTACGACCTCCATATCGACAGCACCGGTGACGGGCAGTCCGAACTAATCTATCGGTGGACGTTCAAGGACCACATCCGATCCCAGCACACGTTTCTGTACAACACCGGGGTAGTGACATCCCTGGACGACGCCGATCTCAACTTCAGCCAGACCTACGACCTGAACCTGCTGAAGTTCAAGGATGGCCGCCTCATCGGCAACCAGCGGCTTACCAAGGACGCCCCCGTCGCTCCTTCCAACGTCGGCAGGGCCTCCATGCCGCACTACAGCACCCTGCGCGACCAGGCCGTCCGCCGCTTGGCAGACGACTCCACCAGCTTCGCAGGACAGGCCGACGACCCCTTCTTCGTGGACCTTCGGGTCTTCGACCTGCTGTACGGCGGCAACCTCTCCGAGACCGGCCAGGACACCCTTAAGGGCTACAACGTCAACAGCGTCGCCCTGCAAGTCCCCTCGGCAACGCTCGGCGCAACGGCGGACCGCCCGATCTTGGGGATCTGGAGCACCACCCAACGCCAAACGGCCAGCGGCGGGTGGGCACAGATATCACGTCTGGGCATGCCTTTGGTCAACGAGGTGGTCATCCCGCTCAAAGACAAGGACCGGTTCAACGCCTCCACCCCCTGGGAGGATGCACAGTTCGCCCGCTCTGTCACCCATCCCGAGCTGCCCCGACTGCTGCAGAAGATCTACAACATCCCGGCGCCCGCTGAACCGCGCAATGACCTGGTGCAGGTGTTTCTCACCGGCGTCCCCGGGCTCAACCAACCGCCCGGCGTACGAGCCGGGGAAGAGCTCCGGCTCAACACGTCGATCTCACCGGCCCGGCAGCCCAAGCGCCTTGGCGTCCTGGACGGCGATAACGCCGGCTTTCCCAACGGCCGGCGATTGTCCGACGACGTCCTCGACATCTCGCTCCAGGTCGTCGCTGGTGAACTCGTCGGCGCAAAGAACGAGCTGGGCGACGGAGTCGACGCCAATGACCAGATGTTCGGCGGCACGTTCCCCTACCTGGCCCTACCGACCTCCGGGTCACGCGGCTCCCTGGCCAGCGGTGGTGCCGATACCGGCATCGACGACAGCCAATCTCAGCCCGCCAGCGCACTGCTCAATACCCTCACGGCGGCATCCGCGACCTCACCGAACTCATCCGACGGTCGCCCGTTGCTCCTCGTGGGCTCCACAGCCGCAGGACTCGTCGGGGCCGCTCTCCTGGTCATCGGCCTGATCTGGCTGCGCCTGAGCCGATCCCGGCGGCGTCCGCGTTCCGCGAGGCGCGGATAGAGCACCGCCCGACCAACCGCGACCGTGTCCTGACAGGAGATCGACCATGCCGCGTCGGCACCAGGTCCGCACCACCGTCAGCGTTCTCGCACTCACGTCCCTGATGACGGCCGGAGCACTCGTCCACGAAGACGGCGCACCCTCGCCCACCGCACACGGAGCGCTCTCCGCTACCGATACGGTGACGCCACAGTTGACCGCAACTGATGTCGCCACCCGTATCACCGCCTTGCAGCAGTACCTGCAGACCCACCCGCGCGACCCGGCACGCTGGGCCACGCTGAGTGCCGCCTACATCGAGCAGGCCCGCACCACCGGCGACTCCAGCCGCTACCCGCAGGCAGGCGACGCCCTCAGCCGCTCCTTGGCTCTACAACCCCGGGACAACGACGCCGCCCTGGCCGGGTACGCCGCCCTGGCCGCGGCGCGCCACGATTTCCAGACTTCGTTGCGCTACGCGGATGCGGCGCTGGCGGTCAATCCATACGGCGAGCGCGCACTCGCCGTACGAATCGACGCCCTCGTCGAACTGGGTCGCTACGACGAGGCCTTGGCCGCTGCTCAGCATGCAGACGCCGTCCGTCCCGGCATTCCCGCCTTCACCCGTCTGGCATACGTGCGGGAACTGCGCGGCGACACCGTCGAGGCCCGCCGCATCCTGATCCTGGCGCTGAAAGACGCCAGTACCCCTGCGGAGACCGCCTACAGCGCCACGGCTCTAGGCAACCTTGCCTGGGCGCAGGGACGTTACGACGAAGCTCTCGCGCACTACGCCACAGCGCTACGTGCCGATCCTCAATACCTTCCCGCACTTGAAGGACGCGGCCGGACCCGGGCATCACGTGGAGACCTCAAAGGTGCGCTGCGAGACCTGACCACGGTGGTCCAACAGGTTCCACTGCCTGCGGAGCTCACTGCTCTGGGCGAGACCTATCAAGCCTCCGGCAACCCACCACAGGCTCAGCGCCAGTTCGCACTCGTCGCCGCCTGGTCCGTGCTGGCCCAAGCTAACGGCGTAGCCACAGACCTGGACACCGCTGTCGCCCTGACCGAACACGGCAACCCTATGGACGCTCTGGCCGCCGCCCACCGCGCCTGGGACCAGCGGCATACCGTACACACGGCAGATGCCCTGGCCTGGGCTCTGCATGCCCGTGGCCAGGACGCACAGGCCCTTCCGTACGCACAGCGCTCCCTCGCCACGGGCTACCGCAACGCAACGTTCCGCTATCACCTGGCGATCATCGAGATGGCCCTCGGCCGACGTGACCAGGCGCGGGTAAATCTCCGTTCGGCGCTGGCTCTCAATCCCGGTTTCTCCCCCACCGGCGCGCCGGCAGCCCGCGCGGCGCTGACCCAATTGGATCGCCTCCCGGAGCCTTCGTGAGTTGTCGTCATCGTGGGTACTTCGCTGTCTTGTTCCTCCTCACCGTCGCCCCGGCGATCAGTGTTCTCCTGCCACCGGCCGACGCCTCGGCTCACCCGCTCGGCAACTTCACTGCCAACCAGTACGACGGGCTGACCCTTTCCCCCGGTGCACTCCTCGTCGAGCATGCCGAGGACCTGGCCGAGATTCCGACGGCGCAGGTGCGCCCGGATATCAACACGGACGGCAATCCCGCTTGGGCGGCTGCCGAATTGGACACGTGGGCCCGCCGGCGCTGCGCGACAGCCGCCGCCGGGGCCCGGCTGAGCGTGGACGGTCGCACCACTTCCCTTACCGTCACTCGGGCGGCCGCTCAAGTACGCGGGGGGCAGGCTGGCCTTGCCACGCTCCGAGTGGATTGTGCCCTGAAGGCGATCTTGCCGATTGACCACCCGTCTATGACCGTGGGCTACCGACCCTCGCCCGTGGCCAGCGGTCCGGGCTGGCGCGAGATCACCGCCCGAGGTGACCGGGTCGCCCTCACGGCCTCCGATGTGCCGGCCACGTCCCTGTCTAGACAGCTCACCAGCTATCCGCTGGATCTGCTGTCCTCCCCGCCGCAGCAGCGCTCAGCGATCCTGCAAGCCGTATCCGGTGGACCACCGGCCGCCCCCTTGGATACTTCTGCTCTCATCGGTATGCCCAAGGGTACGGCGGTGGCCCGCGGCGTTGACCACTGGACTCAGTCCTTCACCGCGCTGGTGGCCCGGCACCACCTCACCTGGCCGTTCGGGTTGACGGCGCTGGGCTTCGCCATCCTTCTGGGGGCACTGCACGCACTCACGCCCGGCCACGGCAAGACGCTGATAGCCGCCGCCACGAACGCCAGCGGCCGTACCTCACGCCGGGAAGCGGTGACGCTGGGCGCCACAGTGACGCTCACCCACACAGGCGGAGTCCTCGCACTGAGTCTGTTGGTCACTACCGGATCCGCCCGGGGACCCGAGGTGATGTCGTGGCTCGCCATCGCCAGTGGAACTCTGGTCGCGCTAGCTGGCGCGACGCTGCTGCACCATGCCGTACGCCAACTACGAGTGCACAAACCCTCTCACCCGCACCCCCACCCGCACCCGCACCCATCCCGATCCCTGCGGGGTGTCCTCGTCATGGGTTTCGCAGGCGGTCTGGTGCCCAGCCCGTCCGCCGTGGTGGTCCTGGTAGGCGCGACAGCTCTGGGCCGCGCATGGTTCGGTCTGCTTCTGACCTTTGCATACGGCGCCGGGCTCGCGCTCACTCTGACCGGCACCAGTCTCCTGGTCGTCCGGGGCAGCACCCGCATCTCCCGTGCCCTCACAGCACGCGACCGCCCCTGGTTTCCCCGGCGGATCTCCCCCGCGCTCCAATACGCCGCACCGATCGCCACCGCAACAATGGTCCTCGTGCTGGGCTGCGGCCTCGTGATGAAGGGCACGACGTCCACCTTCGGTTAACCGGACTGCGCCGACCACCGGTGCGGGACAGTAGTCGGATTCGCGGCGCGGCACGTTCGCATGTCGCAGCGGGTGCCCGCCGAAGTGTCGCGCCCGTGCAAGGCCCCGGGTGAACGACTCCCCCTCGCATCCAGGAGCCCGCCGTGTCTGTTCATCCGCAGCCTCCAAGTCCTTCAGCTGGGTCCGGATCAGAAGCGGCCACCTGTGGGTTCTTCCTGATAGCGCACCCCGGTGGATTCGCCTTGCATATGAGCGTCAGCCCTGCGCACCTGCGGCGAATGCGAGTCCAGGTCCTGCTCGCGGTCATCGCGGCTGGCCATGACGCCTCCACCGCGGAGTCAGCGCAGTTGGTGCTCTCCGAACTCGTCGCAAACGTGGTCCGACTCTGCGGCCCATGGGCCCCAGTGGTCGTCCAGGTCACCAGCGGCGCGACGGGCGTGTTGGTGAAGGTCCATGATCCGCTGGGAGAGACCATCCCCGGCGAGACCGCACCGCCATTGGATAATGCGGAGGCGGAATCAGGTCGTGGTCTGTGGATTGTCGACCTCCTCTGCCCTGGTTGGATAGTGGAGCGTACCCCTTTGGGCAAGCAGATCGTCTGCACCGTGCCGTGCGCCGGCCCGACGCCCGCTTGAGCTGTTCGACCAGCGACTGACAGTGCCGCAACTCCCTCACCGATAACCGGCGACAACAGCCGGCCACACCACGCTCGACCCCGATCTCGAACTGTATTGCCTTCCGTGGTAACTCCGGCGGCGTGCATGGGGACCGCATGTGGCCAACCGCGCTGACCACCGGCGCGGGTATCGAAGGGACTCTCCTGTGCCGCGGTCGGCGGCTCACAGCGCTGTTGGGATCTCGGAGCGTGCTCGGCCGGTTGCTGACGCCTTTCAACAGCGCTATACGCAAGGGGCCCTATCCGCCCGCGGCGCATGACCAGCCGGTTCACCGACACCCTTACCTGCGCGCCCGGCGCGAGCGGAGCTTGTTTTGGCAGCTAGTGCGCAATGCAGGAAATCGAAGCCCTGGTCGCATATGGCGTCGGGTCATCTCGACCAACCTGGGGCGGGTTGACTGTAGCGGCAGACGGCCCGCCCCTGCGGAAGCACATGGCTGCCCACCGATTGAGTCCCAGTGTGACTGAGTTGCACGACAACCCTGTGCTGTGAGATCCATCGGCGTTGTTAGCAGCAAAGCAACAATTCGCGATATTCGCGCCATCGAAGAATAGCATCGAAGCTCACCGTGACCCACGGACCCCCTTCAGCACGGGCACCGGCGCCTTCTTCCCCAGAATTCCGTATGTCGGCGCCCGACAATTACGACAGAAAGAGGTCGAGAGTTGACGCAGTCTCCAGGTGACGCACTATCGGCCGGCTCCAATATCCAAGTCGCCCCACCCCTCAACAATGACTATTGCGCCTTGTACGCCCATCTGGCCCCCCTCATCGAGGAAAAGGTTCCTCTCCTTGCCGAAGAGATGACTCTTGCCATCCGCGCCGAATTTTCCTCGCATGCACAGACGCCGCATGACACGTTCCGCAGGGCCGTCGAACGAGGGCTCTATGAATTCGCTGAGCGTGTCGCCGGCCACGGCCCGCCGGCAGGGCACAGCGACGCCTCCGCCGAGCTGCACCGAGAACTCGGACGGCGCATGCGCCATGGTGGCCAGGCACTGGACGGCCTGGAGAGCGCCTACCGGATCGCGGCCCGCGTCGCTTGGCAGCGCAGTCGCGAGCTTGGCCACTTCGACGCTATCCCGTCGGCGGACTGGGAAGACGTGATCAAATCCTTTCTCACCCATGTCGACGAACTGCTCTACTACAGCACCGAGGGCCATAGACAACACCAGGCCGAAGCGTGGGCCGAAGCCACGGCCCGGCGCCAACAGCTCTTGCAACTCCTCGTCTCCCCGACGGTGCCATCCCGCCGGACCCTCATCGAACTGGCACGATCTGTCGGATGGGAACTGCCGCGCACCGTGCAAGCGGTGGCGTTGCGGCCGTCCAGCGGGGAGCGCCCCCAAGGGGGGCCGGCTGGGCGAGTTCCGGCCACGGTCGATTCCTTGGCCTGCTATACCGGCCCGCAGCCCTACCTTCTCCTGCCGAACCCGGAGCCCGACACATGGAAACTGCTGGAACTGCAGTTGCGCGGCTGGCATGCGGCCGTCGGTCCCGTCGTCCCCCTCGCCAGCGCCCCGGCATCCCTCGACCTGGCCTGCCGGCTGCTGGACCTTGCCGACCGGGGAATCGTCCCCGATAGCCACCCCGCCCGATGCTCCGACCACCTGTCCACCTTGCTGCTCCTCCAAGACGAAGTCCTGCTCAGGAAATTGACGGCGCGGCATCTGTCAGCTCTCAGTTCTGTCCCTGAGAAATTCCACGACCACATCATCCAAATCCTCCTAGCCTGGCTGACATGCGAAGGAAACAGTTTGGAGATCGCCCAAGCACTGCAGATTGACCAGGACTCGGTCCGAATCCGAATGCATCAAGTCCAGACGATCTTCGGACCCAGGCTCCGGGATCCGGATGCGCGCTTCGAACTGGAAATGGTGCTCAGGGCTAGGGCCCTGCGAAAGAAAACGGAGCTCCGCACCCATAAAGCCCATGCCGCGGATCGCTGACGATCACCGGTTGCAATGTAATCGGCGGGCGGCGCTCGTCCCATGCGCCGGGATGCGTTCTCGAGTGTCTCGGCGGTCGGCGGTCGCCTCGTCAGTCCGCGGAAACCGCTGAACCGATGCCAGGCCTCAACCTGGACATCATCACCTTGCTGACCGATTCGTTGTGTCGACCACCTGCTGTCGAGATCCGATCAACCCTGGGGAGTCGCTCATGTGGTCCCGGAAGAACGGGCGCTTGCTTCACACGATCGCACTGTCGGCGGCCCTCATGCTCACCACTGCTTCGTGCGGCGGAAGCCAACGTCCCGCCGACGTGGGAGCCGGCTCTGCCGCTCAGCGCGGACGAGCGGACTCCGCCGAGGACATGCAACAGTGGCGGGACGGGGGCTGGAAGAACTGGAACCCAGGGGACTGGGTGCGCGGAGCCGCCGACTTCTTCAATCCCGTCATCAATGGGCTATGGGGCACCGCTCGCATGCGCGATGCTGCGGCGGCCGACGGGACGGTTGGTTCGACTTCCAGCCAGGGCATATCAGATCCTGCTCCCTCCCCGGTGGAGGCCGAGGCCGAGATATCTCCGTACAGCGGCGTCGCGAAAGCTATCGGCAAAATATTTTTCGACACTCCGCGAGGTCCAGCCGTCTGTTCGGGGACGGTGGTGAAGGACCCCGCGAACCCGGGCCAGTCAAACCTGGTGTGGACAGCCGGTCATTGCGTCCACGCAGGCGAACAAGGAGGCTGGTTCAGAAACATCGTCTTCGTTCCGGACTTCCTGGACAGCGACACCCAAACGCCCGATGCCGACGACCCCGCCTCGCAGACAGCTACCGAAGTGGCACCCTTCGGTACGTGGTGGGCCGACCTGGCCCAGACATCGCAGCAGTGGATTACAACCGGCACTGCGGAGGGAGGATCAGGGGCGCCCTATGATTTCGCGGTCATGCACGTGAAGCCGGAGCCGGGCAACACCCGATCCCTGGAGGAAACGGTCGGCATAGCCCTGCCGGTTGACTTCAACGCCGGCCCGATCGAAAACGCCCCAGCGCTCGCGACGTGGGGTTACCCGGCGAAGCCCCCCTTCGACGGCCGTACGATGTGGCGGTGTCTCAGCAGTCCGGGTCGCTTGTCTATCGCTTCCGACCAGCCGTCCATGTACCGGATGGGTTGCACCATGACCGGCGGCTCGTCCGGTGGGGGCTGGATAGAGGATGGACCCGGCGAGGTCGCAGCTCTTGTCTCCAACACTTCCATCGGACCAAACCCACCGACCTGGCTCGCGGGACCACACTTGGGAGTAGAGGCCCAGAATGTCTACCATGCGGTGAGCGAGGGTGCTCGCGCCCGGTAGAGGAACGCGAAGCGGCATCCAGAATACGGCGTGCGCGATCTTGTGATCGTGCGGCGACCTCACCGAGTGCGGCTTCCGAGGCAACTGCAGCCGAGGCGCGTACACCCGGCCCTGCGGACGGGACTGCCTGGCCGATGTGGGCCAGTCTGGTCGGATGTGGTGGACAGCACTCGACGGCCGTTTGGTCACGCCTAGCCGTTCACTCCAGGTCGAAGAGACGGCAATCAACGGGCAGATGAGCCCGTGACCTGAGGGTTTTCATCCTTGCACGAGCTGAAGCGAAAGATCGTCGGCGAATCCGTCGGCACGTTTCGGGTCCCGGTAGAGTCCGGTCCCACCCCCCGCGCTGAAGGCGACCTTGATGATGATCCTGCGCGTGGCCGGCGGCAGCGCACCGGCCTGCTCGCGGAACCGGAATCCGGTTATGGATCCCCGTTCCGTCGCAGTAACGGCCCGCAGAACCGTAGAACTCACTGTCTGGCCGGATACGTCGATAAACGCGGCCGTGACCGTGACAGAGTCGGTTTCTGCGCGATACCCCCCCAGCCTCCCGGTCAGCAAGTAGCGCAGAGCGGTCGTTGTCCCCTCGATCGGGGCTAGGTCGATAGACTGCTCGAGTTCCGCTGGGCCGGAATGGCCACCCCAGAAGAACGCTGCACCTTGCAGCTCCGGAGGACGACCCTGCTCTCGCCCGGGAAAGTTACCGGTGCCGTAGCAGATCTGAGCCGCCCCTCCGCTTCTGGCCCAACCCGGTGGCACCGGCCTCGCGGTCGAGGTGCAGTCGCCGTCTTCGGCATTGCCGTTGACGATGAGGTTGCCGGTCGGCAGGACCATCGTGGGAGAGGCCGGAGCAGTGGGGTGGGGTGGGGTCGAGCGCGTGGCGGAGGGCTTAGGGGTGGGCCGGTCCGTGTGAAGCTCGGGACCTTGAGGCGTGGGGGTGATGACGGGGGTCGAGGGGAGGGCCGCGGGCGTCGTCACCTGAACCGGGCTTGGGTCATCGAGCTGAGCAGCCTCGGTCCGGCCGTGCAAGAAGGTCAACCCGATAACCGAGCCCACCGCGATCACGGAGGTCGCTACGGCGACGATGGCGATGGCGACGGTCTCCACTCGACGCAGGGGGCGAGCGCCAACGGGCAGGGCACCGTATCCCCTCCTCAACGGCCACCCGCTCCGACGCCAGTAGAAGTGGAGAAGGGAGCCGCGCACCGACCGCGGTTTGCCGAGCTCATGCTGTCCGTAGGCCGCTGTGGACTTCGGCTTCCAGATCAGAAGTGCCGCAGCGAGGCTCGGCCCGGGGAAGCCTTCGATCGCCCGCGATTCCGTGATCACCCAGGAACAGGGTTCGCACTGGTCAGCATGGCTCGCCAGCACCCCGGTGCGCCGCCGTCCGGTCCGGCGCACCCAGGCTGTCAGCAGTGCACCATGCTCACGGCACTCTTCGTCCTCGGTATGCAACACGTAGGCCTGCAGATACGCGTCGAGTAGGTCGGCCCGCGACTGATGCAGCATCGTCGCCACGTGCTTGGTGCTGATACCCAGCAGGGTGGCCACTTCGGCAACGTCGTCACGCTCGACCTCGCAATGCCACAGCAGGGCCTGTCGCCGCTCGGACAATGACCGAATTGCCTGCACGACGAGGGATTCCCCCCCGTATTCGGTCACCGGGTCAGCAACGCCTGGCGTCGCAGTCGTCACCTTCTCCGCCCAGGAGCAGAACTGCTCGGAGAGCTTGCTGCCACGTCCGTCCTCCACCCATTGGACGGCAACACGCTGCACCTCCGTCAGAAGGTACAGACGCCATGCTGCATGAGGGCCCTCCCCGTTCCGGACGGCATTGAATGTCCGCACGAATGCCTCGGTGGCCAGCTCTCCCGCGGGGGCCATCTCGTCGCACATCGTTCGGGCAAAGTTCAAAACCGCAGGGGCATGCCGGCGTCGAATCTCGACCATTGCCGCATCGGCCACTTCTTGTATGGATTCGCCGTGCTCGCTGCTCGCCGCTACTTGCCGACCCTCTGAGCCGAAGCCGCTCGCGACGAATCCATGCCTGATCGACTCACCCAGTTCCGAGTCGGAGCGAGACTTGTACTCCATGACTTCTGCATTGCCTTTCATTACTTTTGCTTCACCCAGATATTCGGTGCACTGTCGTGTCCCTAGCCGTGTTTCACCTGCCGGCAGCTCGCTTCTTGGCGGGGGACCTGGGCGAGAGACTGTGTGCGGGCACGCAGGAATCACTCGTCGGTCGCCATGACGCGGGTGATCGGTGGGGTGATGGCCTGGGAGCGTAGCGCCGTGACCCTCCCGGTGCCGACGGTCCGGGAGGCCGCTTAAGGTGGGTCCGCCCTCTGGGAGGGCTCGTTCTCCCCGTGGTTACTGAGGCTTGCCGCGAGAGCGTGCCGGGAAGTGCCGAGTTTGTGCAGGGCCTTGGCGATGTGATGCTCGACGGTTCGCGGGGACAAAGAGAGAGCGTCGGCGATCTGCCGGTTGGAGTTTCCGGTAGCGGCCAGGCGGGCGACGTCGAGTTCGCGGGGTGAGAGGCGGTCTCCATAACCACGCGGTCCACGGCGATGAGCGAGGACCACGCCGTGGCTGCGCAGTGTGCTCCGGGCTCGGGCAATGTCCCAGGCGGCGCCCAACCGGCTGTAGGCGTCGATGGCCTGCGCGAACAGGGCGTGGCCGTCGTCGGCGGACAGAGTCAGCAGGCAGCGGCCTTCGGCTTCGATGGCCTGAGCGGCTTCGTATGGGCGGTGGGCTGCGTGCCAGCACCGCGCTGCGTGTTCGAAATGCTCGACGGCGTCACGGTGCAGTCCGGTG
This sequence comes from Streptomyces sp. NPDC006733, assembly GCF_040636125.1. NCBI lineage: Bacteria > Bacillati > Actinomycetota > Actinomycetes > Kitasatosporales > Streptomycetaceae > Streptomyces > Streptomyces sp. NPDC006733. The sequence continues at coordinate 89,864 of NZ_JBEYJD010000027.1, forward strand.
GCTTCCTCGAGGAGCGCCTGGCTGGTGATGAGGGCTGCTTGTGCGGCGGGGGCGTCCCGGCCAGTGATGCCGGCGGTGAATTCCTCGATCAGTTCCCGGGCTTGGTCGTACTGTTCTTGTCCGACCAGGGCTGCGACGGCGCAGGGGGCGATGTCGGTGGCCCACATCCATCCCGCGGTGCGCCTGATGTGCGCGAGAACCGGGTGGGTCGCGGCGGCGGCCTGGTGGAAGTTGTCGGCGGCCAGCTCCATGCGGGCGAGGGCGCCGGCGGAGGCTGGCAGGACGACGCCGGTGTCGAAGCGGGTGGTGCGCGCGGCGAGGAGAAGGTCGGTGCGAGCGTGTGGGAGGTTGCAGCGGGCGGCCAAGGCGTGCAGTCCGCGTACGAGAATGGCCTCGGCCGCGACGTCGGGTATGTCGGCGAAGTCCGTGGCGACGGTGCCGGCATGGGTGTCCAGTGCGTGCCATTGACCGGTGGTCCAGGCCAGGAGGAGGTCGGCTGTTTGCGCGAGACCGCTGAGGTAGGTGCTGCTGGGGTGGAGGTTTGCGTGTGCGCAGCTGAGGAAGTCGCGGGCGCGGTCGCTGTGGCCGAGCGCAGCAGCCGCGTGCGCCAGATTGATGTTGCCGCGGGCGATTTCGATTTTTTCCGCGCAGGTGTCAGCGGTGTCGGGGAGCTCGGCGGCTGCCGGCCATGCGAGGGGGTCGGCGGTGAACATCAGGGCGCTGGCGTGGTTGACGGCGATTGCTGTCCGCAGTGCGGGGTCGTGGATGTCTGAGGCCAGGCGCCGTGCTCGTTCGAGCCATGCCAGGTGATCGGCGATGGGCCAGCCGGTGATCGATGGGATCGCGATGGCTGTCATGGCCCGTGCCGCAAGCTCGGGTTGGGTGTGCAGATCGGGTACGGCCCGCGCGATCTCGTCCATGCCCGCCAGCCCGGCCCCGGCCTGATTGCGCAGGAGAAGCCCGAGATACAGACGCAGTTCACCGCGGTGGTCCGGGTTGGGATTGTCCTGTGCGATGACCTGGCGCAGGATGTCGACCGCTTCGTGGCTGGAGGGGGCGTCAAGGGTGGTGCGGCCGAGTTTGCGGGCGAGGCGAATGCGTTGGTGCGGCGAAGGAGCAGCAGCAAGAGCGTCGAGGAGGTGACGGGCGGCGTGGTGGTCCGTGCTTGCTGCGCCCCTACCGGCTGCAACTTCGGCGAAACGCAGCCAGGCCTCGACGCGGCCGGCCTGCCGGTAGTGCTGGGCAATGCGGCCCAGCGGCGGTGGCCCAGGGTGGGCGGTGAGGAGGGCTCGGGCGGCACGCAGGTGCAGTGCGCGCAGCTGGGGGCCGTCCAGTTCATCCAAGACGGCCTGCTGGGCCAAGGGGTGACGCAGGCTGTAGGTGTCGGCGGGGCCGGGGTGCAGGAGGGCGTGGCTGGTGGCAAGGTGGAGGGCGCGTGTCGTCGCGACTGCGGGAAGTTGGATCATGGAGCTGAGCACCGCGAGGTCAGCGCGGGGCCCGGCCACGGCGGCGGCCCGGACGATGTCGCGGGCGTCATCGGACAGAGCGTCCAGTGCGGCCAGCACGTCCTCGCGGACGGTCGGCGGAACACCGAGGTCCTGGAGACTGGTCCCATTGGCCCGGGATGCTGGTGCCGGCTGCGCGGCCAGGAGTTGGAGGACGGCGGTGACTGCGGCGGGGATGCCGGCGGTGTGATGGCGCAGGGCCTGGATCACGGCTGGGGACACGGCGCCGGTCGTCAGGACGTGGCTGGCCCATGCGGTGAGGTCTGCGGTGTCGAGCGGCTCGAGTTGGCACGGGGTGTGTCGCGTGGTGGCCGGCGGGCGGGTCGCGTGGACAGATCGCACGGTTGCGGCGTACTGCGGGTCGGTGCGGTGGGTGAGGACCAGGGTGAGGTTGGCGGGCTGGTGGGCGATGAGGTGACGCAGGAAGTCACGGGTGGCGGCGTCGGCCCACTGGACGTCCTCGAAGACCAGGGTCGCCGGTCCGGCGGATGCGAGCAGGCTGTGCAGGGCTCGCATCTGCCGATGGCGTGCGGTCCCGCCGTCCGCGAGAGGCGGCGGCTCGGGGGGAAGGTGCGCGGCCAGGTCCGGTAGCAGCGGGCGCAGCGCTCCGGTCAGGGGCGCGAGTGCGGTGGTGGGCGGGGGCAGGCAGGTCGCGGCTTCAATGACGGGGGCCAGGGGCAGGGGTTGCTCAAGTTCGAGGCAGCGGCCTATCAGGGGGCGTCGGGAGCGCAGAGCGGGGTGCGCCAGAAGACTTGTGACCAGGTGAGTCTTGCCGATGCCTGCCTCGCCCCCGATGGTCAAAAGGGCTTGGGGGTGGGTGGCTGCCTCGGCGAGCTCGTCCAGGACCGCCGACCGGCCGGTGGCAGGGGTGGATGGTTCGGCGGTGGGATGCACGCAGCCGGCTTTCTCGTCGCGCCCTGGAGGAGGGGTTGCTGGCGACCCCTCCTCGCGGGGCCGCCGGAGAGGAGGGGTTGGGAGATAGAGGGTAAGCCTGCCCTGGATGCGTCAGGGCCGCTCAGCGACCTGTTCGGCGTACAGGCTCGCGGGTTGGACCAGGGTGCCGGAGCTGACGATGCTGCCCTGTTGAGGGGGGGTGGGCAGTTGTGAGTCGTGTTTGCCGGGGACAGCCTTGCCGGTGATGCCGAAGGCCCAGGTGTGGGCAGTCGGCGGCTGCTGAAGGGTGTACTTCGCCGCTTGGATGTTCCAAAACACGTTGTTGGCGCCCTGCCAGCCGTGTCCGCTCGCGCCGCCGTCGAAGTCGTTGCGGACGATGAAGGCACCTTGCGTACTGGTGATGGTCAGCTGGTCGTAGAGGGTGCCCGATCCCCACTTCAGGTGCGGGCCGGCGTCGACTTGGCCTGTGCCGGTCAGGGACCGGGCGGTGCCTCGGGTGAAGACGTTGGGTCCGGCGGCGTACGCCTGGGTGGTCCAGGCGTGGATGTTGTCGCCGGTGACGGTGGTGTTCTGTACCAGAACCTGCTGGCCGCCGATCATGAAGGCCGGGGGTGGGGAAAGCTTGGCGGGCACGGCCATGTCGAGATCGGCGGCCTGGTCGATGGTGACGCGGCTGGCGTTGTCCTGGACCCAGATACCCGAGCCGAAGTGGGTGAGTTTCACGTCACTGGCCCAGCTGTCACGCACGGCGTTGAAGGTGATGAGTCGGGCGGCGAAGGCGCCGGAGTCGGCGCTCGCACCGCTGGCGGGCTTGCCATAGTCCGGGTCCTTGGAGAAGGCCGTCGCGTCGGCCGCGAGATGTTCCACTCCCGCTTGACTGACCTGGCCGGGCAGCGTGTAGTGCCAGACGCTGCCGCCGCCGTACTGCCGGTCCAACGCAGTGGTCAGTGGCGCGTCGAGACTGAGAGTGTGCCCGGTGACCGCGGTGATGGTCCGCACGGCCAGGATGCCGGAGCTCGCCTTCCACCCTCCGCCCGGCATCTGGTCCATGCCGATCGCCTTGATCCACGGTTGGGTGGTGGGCCGCTCGACCACGATCTGCTCACCGGCCTGGAACGTGCTCGCGTCGGCAACGCTCAGGGTTCGGGCGCCGACCGGTACATAGGTATCGGAGACAGCCGTGCGCTTGCCGGTGGCGGTGTACGAGCCTGTCCCGCCGATGGTGATCAGCGAACCGGCGTTGCCCTGCGCCACCAAAATGGTGCCGCTACCGCCGCTGCCCGATCCGCGCAGCACCACACCACTGGAGAGCGTGAGGGCGGCACGCACGCGGAATTTCCCCGGTCCCAGCACGACAGCGCCACGCACGCCGTCAGCACGCGCGGGGAGCTTTGCGACCTTGTCGAGGGCTGCCTGGATGCGAGTGGTGTCATCACCGGATGCCACCACCGTCAGCTGCACCTTGGCGGGGGCGTCGGGTAGCGCCTTGCCCCCTCGATATCCGGCCGAGGAGAAGTCGGGGACCCTGTCGCCGTGACTGTCTGCGGTGTAGGTGAGGTGCCCATGGGGGAACGAGACGGACGCGGCTGTGACGTCGCGCGCGCTCGCCGACTGGTGTCCCGATTGTGCCCACACGATCGACGAAGTCGCGGCCAGAGCCACTGCGGCCATGATCCCGGCGTGCTTCGTCGTCAGGCGTCGGCCGTGTCTCCCCCGCCGGCCGGCGACTTGGGATCCTGCGTGCTCGCCCGTACCCATGCACTACTCCTCGATGGTGTGTATTCCGCCCAGCCACGGGACAGCCGCTGACCGCAGCGCTGGGAAGCTGCCAGCCGGGGGGTGCCGGTTGGCGGCGCAGCTGCCGACGACGGGGAGGCTGTGAGGGGGTGCCTTGAGTGACCAGCCTCGTGGCCGGAGGACCGTGTGCGGGATGACCCACCCGTCACGGCCCGGCCCGAGGTCACTCCTTCGGGCCATGACTGAGCCTGGTGCCTTGAAGGTCGGGAGGCAATGCGTGGCTCTACCTAGGGGATAGGTAGTTGAGACCGTGGGGATTGCACGATCCGTATAATCGGCCGATTTGTGATGGGGCGCACCCGGCGTAGGAGGGGTAGTCAGAGTGCATCGGTGTTCTCGTCACTCAGGGGATGTGATGCGCACCACGGATCGCTAAGTGGCCAGGACGCTCACCGCGCAGGGGGCAAACAGGCGATGGTGGTCATGCCGTTCTGTCGAGCGCGGGGCGCAGCAGGATCGTTCCCGCCGCGCAAGCGGCCAGGGCGACGGCAGCCGCGGTCAACGCCGTGCGGTCGCCCCAGGCGGTCCAGGCAGCGCCGAAGGCGATCGCGCAGACAAGGCGCGCCATGGCCTGGCCGGTTTGAACGAGGGCCAGGCCGCTGGAGCGCAGAGGTGCAGGGACGACGTCGGCGGCGGCCGCCATGAGCACTCCGTCGCTGGCGGCGTAGAAGGCGCCGTGCAGGGCCAGGACCAGGTACGGGAGCACGGAGCCGTCGAAAGAGGTGAGGAGGAGGGTGTACACCGCGAGGAGCGCCAGGTGGCCGGCCAGGAACACCCGCCAGCGGCCGACGCGGTCGGCGACGTGGCCCAGGGGTACAGCGAGCAGCAGGAAGGTGGCGGCGGTGCCGAGTGGGAGCAGGGCGAACCACCGGTCGGGGACGTGGAGGCGGGATTGCAGCAGTAGATAGATGAAGGAATCGCTGACGGTGGCCAGGCCGAGGAGCAGGGCGCAGAAGGTGAGTCTGCGCAGATCCGGGCGGCGCAGCAGTCGCAGCGCTTCGCGCAGCGAGGGCCGGTGGCCGGGCGCGGTGGCGGCTGGGGGAAGGGGCGCGGCAACGGCGCCGGGCGCCACCGGGCACGGCGTGTGCCGGCTGGGGACGAACAGCAGCAGCACGAGCACCCCGACGACCGCCACGCAGAAGCTCACAGTGAAGACCGCGTCGTACGCCTCGGCGGCCTGCCGCAGGATCAGGAAGGCGGCCAGCGGCCCGAGGAGCGCACCGGCGGTGTCCATGGCCCGGTGCAGGCCGAAGGCCCGCCCGCGGGTCTCGGGGGTGGAGGACAGCGAGATGAGCGCGTCGCGAGGGGCGGTGCGCAGGCCCTTGCCGGTGCGGTCGAGGGCGAGCACGGCGCCGATCAGCGGCAAACTGTGGACCAACAGCAGCGCGGGCTTGCAGAGCGCGGACAGGCCGTACCCGGCCACCGCCACGGCCTTGTGCCACCCGCCCCGGTCGGCGAGGTGACCGCCGACCAGCCGGACGAGCGCGCTGACGCCGTTGTAGAGGCCGTCGAGGAGGCCGAAGCCGAGCGGGGACAAGCCCAGCCCGGCCACCAGGTACAGCGGCAGGACGGCGGTGACCATCTCGGAGGAGATGTCGGTGACGAGACTGACAGTGCCCAGTGCGATCACGGTGGGTGCGACGGCGGACCGCCGCCCCGGGCGGGTGCCCGGGGCGGTGGCAGCCGGAGTGTTCCGGCTGTCGGCTACGTACATGGTCAACTGGTCCAGATGCCGGTGACTGGCGCGGCGGTGGCGGCGTTGCCCGCGTGGGTGGTGCCGTACATGTCCTCGATGGTGCGCAGCACGTTGTAGTGGTTGTAGGTGGTGGACGAGGTGCTGCCCGGGGTGACGTTCTGGCCGTAAAGGACGGTGGCGATCTTGTTGCCGCTGAGCCGGTTGTCCTCGTCGAAGGTGACGATGAGCAGGCTGTTGTGGGTCTTGGCCCAGGTCGCGTAGGTGCCGAGATTGTTCTTCAGCCAGGTGTCACCGGTGCCGACCGAGCAGTCGTGCATGTCGCTGCACAGGTTCGGGGTCACGAAGGAGACCTGCGGCAGTTTGGTGTAGTCGGAGGGGAATTGCTGGAAGGTGAACGCCGAGGAGGTGGGGACGTTACTGAAGCCGAACCACGGGTTGTGCTTGCGGGCGTAGTCGCCGCTGCTGCACGTCGTCGAGCCCTGGCTGGGCAGCGTCTCGTTGTAGCTGGCCCAGGTTTTCCCGGCGGCGATCAACTCGGAGGCGAGGTTGGGCGCGGAGCTGAAGCCCGGGGTGTAGCAGCTGTCGCTGGTGATGCCCTGGTTGCTGCCGGAGAACAACTGGAAGTAGTTGGGCTGACTGGGGTGGGTGACGCCGTAGGAGGCGGTGAGGTTGGCGCCGCCGGTTTTCAGGGAGTTGATGTAGGGGGCGCTGGAACTGCCGATGACCTGGTTGTACGCGTGGTTCTCGAAGACCACGACGATCACATGGTCGGGGGTGGACACGGCAGCGGCTCGGGCTTCGGCAGGGCCGGCGAGTCCGGCCCATAGGCCGAACGACGCGCCGGCGAGGCCGAGGACGGAGCCGAGGGCGGTGAGCGGACGACGGGGACGGGACAAGGTCCAGCCAGTCACGGGGGTCTCCGGGGAGTGGTGCTGCGATGAGTGGGGGGTGGCGCGGGGACAGGCTAGGAGCACGCGGACGACAGGTGTGGTGTCACAAGATGAAGCCCACGTGAACGCTCAAAGCGCTGGGGCTGGGTCAGCGCGGGCCAGCCGGCCGGGGCCGCCCGGTTCTTGCACCGCGCCGCCCGCGATGCGCGCGATCTGCGACGACGCGGCCGCGCCGCGCTGGTACTCCCCTCGGCATCGCCTGACTCGCTGGGAAACAATTAATTACGTATCCGGATCTCGCCCGCCCGGATACCGACGAACGCCCCGCCCCCATAGATTCTGGTTGTCGGCCCACTGGACGTGCGGGACAGCAGAGACCCCTGCCCGCCGCCTCGGTCACCGGCACCGCGCCCGGGCATGCGAACCGAGCTGTGCGCGTCGCCTCCGGGTTACCCAGCCGGCCGGCAACGCGCTCTGCGTCCCGGCAGCCGGCCGCACGTGCCCCCTGTACCGCGTGCGCCCCGGAAGTTCTCTCGCGTGCCCGGGCCACCCTCCCCTTATGGCCAGCAAGCCGGCGTGCTCACCGCCCTCCCGCACACGTGGCGGGAACGGCCGGCACCGGGGGCCGCTGCTGGAGCCGCGCACCTGTCCGTGGCCACTGAGAAGTCCAGGTGCATGGCCACCAGACGAGCCCCCTCAGATCAGGCACAGAGCGTGACTGAATCAGTCACTGCGCTCGACCCCCAGCCGGGGACTCTCCGACTGCACACGAGCCCCTGGACGGCCGTCAGCAGCCCTCAAGGGAGTCAGGCAGCGTCGTCTGATCACGCGAGGGGGATCGGATGGAGGGCTTACTACCTGGGACGACGCGGTAGCTGCGAGCTGCGTCGCCTCTCGCTGATCGACTCGGCAGCCGACCTTGTCCGTCCGCGAGAGCACGCGCGTCCTCGCGAACGCCGTGGCGCTCCTCACCTCGATGAGTCCCGGGAAATCGACTGCACTTAGTGACGAGTTGGCCGTCCACCGGGAGCCGACATGGCCACGGGCCGAGACCCGCTCGGCCACGTACCGGGATTTCCCGGTGGCCACCCACAGCACCTCAGGCGGGCACACCACACCAGCGGCCTCTCTCCGCCATGGGGTCGTGCGAAATGGCCTTCCTCACCCGGATGCGGCAAAGCCACCAGGATTGCGCGCGCCCGCCGAGCGAAGGAGCGCCGCCCTCGGCATGATCGAACCACACGCGCCTCAGCGGACCGCGCCGAGGCGGAAGCGCATGCCTAGGTAGGCACGGCTATGTTCGGTGGTTCGGCACGGCACCTCCCACGAAGGCTCAGCTGCCGCGTTCCCAGGTCCTCCCTGGTGCGCTCGGCGGGCCGGGAGACCCCTAACCCAGGGCGAGAAGGGTGACGAGTGATCCCAACGCACGAATTCACCTGGCCCCTCGTGCTCCGGCGCGCCCTTGCCCCGGACGGGGCCGAACCCGTGCTCGTGCTGGTGGAGGGCGCCGCCGGGACCGGCAAGAGTTACCTCCTCGAAAAACTGAGCGCCCTGCCGGAGGCGGCCAACGCGACCCGCGTGCGATGGCGGTGCGGAGATCTTCAGGAGCAGCCGAGACAGGAAGAGTGGGAGGGGCCGGTCCTCCTGCTGGTGGACGACCTGCACCGGGCGGGCGACGAAGAACGACAACAGCTGCGCCGTGTGCTGGAAAATCCGTGGCCCGGCCTGGCAGCGGTGCTCGCCTACCGCCCCGAGGAACTGCTCACTGCCGGTCTGCCCCTGGGCGCATCGGCCGCGGGGTATCCGTCCGAGCTGACAGTGCTGCGGCGCCGGCTGGCTGGGTGGGACGAGGAGCGCGTCCGTCGGGCGGTGTTGGAGGCATTGGGTGACGGTTGTCCGGCGGAGGTGGTCACCCGGCTGCACGAGTGCTCGGGCGGAGTACCCCAGGTGGTCGTCGACGTGCTGGCCATGGTGCGCGCGCGGTCGGGGAAGCAGAGCACCGCTGCGGACGTGGACGCGGTCGGGGTGCCGGTCCGGTTGGCGGAACTGGTGGTGGGCCGGATGCTCGCCCTGTCCCCGGCCCAGCAGCCGATCGTCTGGGCGGCCGCCGTTCTGGCGGAGCCCACTGGCCGGCACGAAATGGTCACCGTGTCGGGGCTTGCACCGGTACCGGGTCACCATGCCCTGCTCGCCGCTCTGGCAGGTGCGGCGCTCATGGAACTGGGCGAAGGCTGCTACGGACTGCCCGTCCCGCTCGCCGCGCCCGCCGTGCGCGCAGCCGTGCCCGGCCCGCTGCGCCAAGAGCTGCACGAACGGGCGGCGGCGGTGCTGGCGCGCAGACAGCCGGTGCCGTGGACCGCCGTGGCCGGGCACCGAAAGGCGGCCGGTCAGGTCGGCGGCTGGCTGCGGGCCGTGGAGAAGGCGGCCCTCGCCGCCGCGGAGTCGGGTTGGCACCAGCACGCGATCGATTTGCTGAAACACACCCTTGACTCTTCCCTGGGTCCGCCGCAGGTCCGGGCCCGACTAGCGCCGTTGCTGGCCCGCAGTGCCGTCGTCGCACTGCGCTCGGACCAGACCGTGGAGGTGCTGGCGCAAATCGTGCGGGACGTCACCTTGCCCGCGGCCGTGCGCGGCCAGCTGCGGCTCGATCTGGGCTTGATGCTGTGCAACCAGGTCGGCAGGTTCGCCGACGGATGCCAGGAGCTGGAGACCGCCGCCACCGAACTCCACGACATCCGGCCCGATCTGGCCGGACGGGCCATGGCAGCGCTGGCCTTCCCGTACTGGCCGGGCTGCCTGATCGATGTCCAGCGAAACTGGCTGTGCAAAGCCGTCGCGGCAGCGGACGCCAGCGGAGATGAAGCCATCCGCGCGGCCGTCCTCGCTACCCGGACGACGTTCGCTATGAGCTGCGGTGACCCTGACGCCTGGGAGCTGGTCGCAGCGCTGCCCTCCGACCACCCGGACCCGGTGGTACGCCAGCATGCCGCACGTGGCCTGTGCAACGCGGCGGACGCAGCGGTCTGGCTCGGCTTCTACGAGCGGGCGGAAGGCTTGCTGAGCGAAGGCCTCGACCTCGCCGCGACAAGCGGCGCCCTCTACAGCGAGCACACCGCTTTGGGGGCGCGGCTGCTGCTGGAATGGTGGACGGGCCGGTGGGCCGGCCTGGCCGAGCGGTGCGAGAGGTTCGTGACCGCGACGGCCGACATGCCGTTCGTCGCATCCGACGCCCGCATGGTGCGAGGGCTGCTGGCCTTCTCCCAGGGCGACTGGGGAGCAGCGCTCTCCTGGTGGTCCGGACAGGATGCCGTCGCGGCGGAGAACATGTCCGCGCCGCTGGGCGCGACAGTGGCGGGGGCCTTGATTCGTTTGGCCCTGGCCCGCCAGGATCCGGCCGCCGCGGCCAAGCAGGCCCGCAAGGCCTGGTCGGACGTGGCGCGCAAAGGTGTGTGGGTTTGGGCGGCCGAGCTAGCTCCGTGGGCGGTGGAGGCGGTCGCTCGCGCGGGCGACGCGCCGGCGGCCCGGGCCATGGTGCGGGACTTCGGCCAGGGCATCGAGGAGCGCGAACTGCCCGTTGCGCAGGCCGCGCTCCTGTGGAGCCGGGCGGCGCTGGCAGAGACTGAGGAGCAACCTGAGGAGGCTGCTGACCTGTACCGGCAAGCCGCGGCAGCCTACGAAGCACTCCCCCGGCCGTACGCCCGCGCTCTCGCCATGGAAGGCGCGGCCCGATGCCTGCTAGCAGTACGGCTCCATCGATCGAGCGGGACGACGCAAAAATCAGTGGCCCGCTCAGGCACCGCGGCCCAGGAGGCCGCCGGAGCATCGGGGACGGATGTGTCCAACGACGCGGCGTGTGATGTCTCCGCGCAGGTGGTGGCCGTACTCGAAAGCTGTACCGAACAGTTCACCGCGCTCGGAGCTACCTGGGACGCCGCCCGTGCCCGCGCTCTGCTGCGTACACAACAGCCGGCCAAAAAGGGGCGCCCGCCTGGCCGTCCTTCGCACGTGGACCAGCTCTCACCCCGGGAAAGCGAGGTTGCGGAGCTGGCGGGGAAGGGGCTGACGAATCGGGAGATCGCGGCGACGTTGCACCTGTCCCCCCGGACGGTGGAGCAGCACGTCGCTCATGCGATGCGCAAGACCGGCACCCTCTCCCGCCGCGACCTCCAGCCCTGACGCGGCCAACCCGCAGCACCCCCTTGGGAGGCTTCCCAGGCGGCAGCACCAGAGCCCGTCGAGGGGCGGAGAACACGTGCTCCTGGCGTCTGAGGCCCGAGAAGCTCCCCGTTCCGGCGACCCCCGCCGCCAGCGTGCGACTGTCAGCGCGTCCGGAACTCCATTGCAGGCGTATTCGCCAGACGTGCACCGCGGTGGTCGTTGAGGGAAAGTCCGCCGTTGGCACCGACGGTCGAAGAGCCTCAGGCCGTGGGGGTGTGGCTGCCCCAGGGTCGACTGCGCCGACAGCAGGCGACCCCTGAACGCGGGAACGAGGATAGTCTCGGTCCTCGTCCCCGCAGAGGTCAGGGGGCACCTGCCGGGGAACAGCAGCTTACTGAGTCCTGCCCGGGTCCGTGTGCACCACGACCGGTGGCGTCATCGGCGTTCGAGGACTTGCTGGTCGAACAGGCTCGCCGGGGTGACAGGCCGGCCGGGGCTGACGATGGTGCCCAATGCCGGCTTGGTGGGCAGTTCGGCATCGTGCTTGCCGGGAACCTGCTGGCCGGTGGGACCGAAGGCCCAGTTGTCCGCGGTCGGCGGGGCCTGGATCGTGTACGTGGCAGCGCTGGTGTTCCAGAAGACGTTGTTGGCGCCTTGCCAGCCGTGTCCGGTGCCGCCGTCGGCGGCGTTGGCGACGATGAAGGCGCTGTCGTTGCCCTTGATGGCCAGTTGGTCGTACAAGGTGCCCGAACCCCACTTCATGTGCGGGCCCGCGTCGACGTGACCGCCGGACAGGGAGGTGGCGGTGCCGTGCGTGAAGACGTTCGGGCCGGCCGCGAACGACTGGGTGGTCCAGGCGTGGATGTGGTCACCGGTGACGGTGGTGTCCTGCACGAGGACCTGCTGTCCGCCGATCATGAATGCCGGCGGGGGTGCCAGCCGGGCCGGCACGACCATGTTCAGGTCGTCGGCGCGCTCGATCGTGACTCGGCTGGCGTTGTCGTTGACGTAGAAGCCCGACCCGAAGTGCGTCAGCCGCACGTTCCTGACCCACACATCCCGGGCGGCGTCGATGGTGATCAGCCGGGAGGCGAATGCACCGGCTTCACTGTTCTTGCCACCGCTCGGTCGACCGTAGTTGGGGTCTTGGGTGAATGCCGTGGCGTCTGCGGAAAGATTCTCCACGCCTGCCTCGGTGACCTGGCCGTGCAAGGTGTAGTGCCAGACCGTGCCACCGCCGTACTTGTTGTCGATCGCGGTGGTCAGCGGGGCGTCGAGCGTCAGGGTCTTGTTCTTGACAGCGGTGATGGTGCGCACGGCCAGGATCCCGGAGTTCGGTCTCCAGCTGTCCCCGCCCGCGATCGTGTCCATTCCGATCGCGTGGATCCACTCCTGGGTAGTGGGACGCTGCACCACGATCTGTTCCCCGACGGTGAAGGAGGCAGGCTTGTCCACGCTCAGCGTGGTCGCGCCGACCGGCACATAGGGGTCCGAGATCGTGGCCCGGGTGCCGGTGCGGGTGTAGGCAGCATCCGAACCGACCCTGATCAGCGAGCCCGGGGTTCCCAGGGCCTGCAACCGGGTGCCTCCGGCGGAGGTCCCCGAGCCGCGCAGCACCACGCCGCTGGCCAGCTGGATCCCGGCAGTGACACGGAAGATTCCCGGCCCCAGCAGCACCGCCCCGCGAATCCCTCCGGCATCGGCTGCCCTCTTCGCCACTTGGCCGATAGCGGCCTGGATCCGGCGCGTGTCATCGCCGCTGGCTTTCGCCTGTACGCGCACCGCGACCGGAGCCTGTGGCAGCGCGGCGCGCCCACCCCGGTAGCCTGCTGCGGAGAAGTCCGGGATGGTGTTGCCCAAACTGTCAGGGGAATAGGACAGTTTGCCCCCGGTGTATGTCACGGTGGCAGGCCGCGGGGTCGGGGCGCTGCTGGGTGCGGCCTGGACGCCGGTCTGCATCACCACCACTGAGGCCAGGGCCAGTGCGACAGCCGAGATGGTGACGGTGCGTGTGGGCGTCCGGATCCGCCCATGCCGGCCCATGGCCGTTGGGGCTGGCTGCCGCTGCCCGCGAAATTGTTTGTTGCCCATTGCGCTGATCCTCCATGCTGGTCTGCGCCCCGCCTTCTCGTGCAAGGCAGGGCACAGTTGACTGCGGATGAAAGCAGGACTGAGCTGCGTGATTCGGCCCCGTCGCGGCCGTTTCACGTGCGGTCAGGCGGATGATGCCGGTGCCATTTCCTGGCGATTTTCAGCTTCGGGCTCCGCTGTCCGGTTCGCCACTCGGCGTTCTCAGATAGCCCCATGAGCCAAGGCGCCGGGGTCCTTCCGTGCGGCTGGAAGGCATCCTGGGCGTGCATCTGTGCCCTGGTGCAAGTAGGCCAGGGTGCGGGAGCGGCCGGCGGCCTCCCCCTGGCGGTCCGATCAGTTCAGGCCCGATTCACGACGCCGCCACCGGCGGAGAACCGGCGCCCTGCGCCCTCGGAGCTCGCCGGGCCCGAGCCTTGCTCAGTGGGCGACGCGGCCGTGCGGGCGCTCACAGGTCACCAAGTCGCGTGTCGTGGGGACGCGGATATCCGCAGGAGACTCCCAGGACGCCACGGCCGCCTCGGCCCAGTCGAAGGCCCAACCGGCGCGTATTCCGCGGGCCCCCCAGCCGTCCGACGGGTGGCAGGAAATCTCGTTCCCCGCCGCTCGTGCGTCAAGGGCTACCTCGCACGTCTTGCGTGCGATCTGCAGGGCCCTCGATGCGGTGTCCGCAGGTCCGATAAGGACGTGGAGGCCGCTTTGCTCGGGATGTGCGATGTTTATGATGGGGACGTTGACCTGGAAGTAGAGCGGGTCCATAACGTCATCTCCCTTTGTCGCGTCGTTCAGCGGGTACTGACACGGCCCTGGGGGCTCTGACAGATCGACCAGGGTCCTGGATGCGGGTTCGGAGCCCGATCCGCCAGCACCAACCAACCTAGGACCGGATCCCCGACGCGAATATGCGGGATCAAGAGATCGCTATACGTGATTTATCCCCATAGTCCGCATCGTCGCACTCGCTCCCCGCGCATGACCCGGTTGCCACCGCCCGCCCCACCTCCTCCCAGAACCCTCCCCCGGCGGGTCCATCTTTTTGCGAGCTGCCTGGGGGCCTGGAGCGATACCAGCGGCGCACATCGACTCCAACCCTTGCAGGATTCAGACGGCCAAGCTTCCCGGGGCGGTTCACAACGGCAGCTCAAGGTCACTGGTGACGCCCGCGTGTGGTACCCGTACGGCAAAGATCGGCGCACGTGCTGGTCAAGCTGAGCCGCGTCGGCCACTCCTTCCAGACGGACAGGTAGCGCGGAGCTCCCAACCCAGATGGGGTTTGGACCCCCGCGTCGTGTGGCGGCCCGGTCGGGGTTCGAGCTACAGGGTCTGCCCGCCGGGCCGATACGGAGCCCGGACCATGTGCGCTGCGGGCCTTTGGTCTGCCGCTATGTGTCATCCCCGGCGTGTGCCACGGAGCACGCAGCACCAGGTGGCTCCTGCATCACCGTCATCTTGTCAATGATGGCAAGGTACGGCCTCGCCGCTTCGATGATCTGCGTCGCGACGATCGCCCACGTAGCCCGCCGCGTCACCGGCCAAGCCGCCTTCAGCTGGCGCGCAAACGCAACGGGATAACGGGCACGGCGGAGGACCCGGAGCCGAATCAGCCGCCGATGGCTTTGAGGACGAACGTCGCGGCCGGCGTCGTATAGCGCTGCAGATAGGAGTTGTGGATGGTCAAACTGGTTCCGCTGTCGCAGAACAGGTCATCGTGGTCGCAGTACGCGCGAATGCGGTGAGCGTAGGCGTTGAGTCGTTGGTCAGGCAGGCGGGGGAACATCCCAGCTCGCCGGGCAGTGCCTTGGTCGAAGGACTGTCCCGGAATGTGGCGCGGGTCGCCCATCTGGATCACCGCGGCGATGTGCGCGCCCAGGAAGGCGTGGAGGGGCGGCGTCTTTGTACCCAACTGCCCGCCGCCTCCGCCGCCCAGCGCGTCACCGATGATGTGCGCACCCTGGGAATACCCGATGAGCACGATTTTCTGGGTAGGGCAGGCCGCGATCTGGCGGGCTACCTGGCGCTTCACCGCGACAGTGCCCTTTGCGGAGCTGTCGGCATACGGGTCGAGTTGGGCGGGATAGTCGACCGCGCCGATGTCGACGGTGTGCCTGCTCTGATTCTTGATCTGGGTGGCGAGGCTGCCGATTGCCCCCGGGCCCGGAGGTTCGGTCGAGCCACGCGCGGACAGGACGTAGACGTCTGCGCAGTGTGCCGGGCTGGGGGTTGCGGGTGCGGCTGATGCGGCGGGGCCGGTGAACAGGCTGCTGGCCGCCACGGTGGCCAGCGCCGCCATCTGCAAAGAACGGGAGAGGTGCATGGCAAGGCTCCTGTGCTGCTGGGGACATCCATCCAGGTGGTTCTCTGGACGAGTCGCTAGTGAGGGTCGCTTCGTTGGTCGGTTGAGTCCTTTCCGCCCGTAGCGGCGCTCCTGTCCGCTGGCGGCGCTACGGCCGGAGGGAGGGTGCCGGTTGTCAGCGGCTGTGGGTGCCGTATAGCTGGGCCATGCCTCAATGTAGACTCTGTCAACAATGTAGACAACGCCTACAAAGATGTCGCTGCTCACATCCAGCTAGGGTGAAGGCATGAATCACCGCCCCTACCACCACGGTGACCTGCGCGCCGCTCTGCTAGCCCGAGCCGAGCAGACACTGCGCGAGAAGGGGCTGGGTGCGCTGTCCCTGCGCGAACTGGCTCGCGGCCTCGGGGTGAGCCCCGCCGCGCCGAACCGCCACTTCAAGACCAAGGAGAGCCTGCTCGACGCCTTGGCGCTGACCGGCTTGCACCGTCTTTCCGACGCCATCGCCTGCTCGCAAGAGGGCATCGGTGAGACCTTTGCCGAGCAACTGAACGCCGCCGCCCGTGCCTACGTGAACTTCGCCACGACCAACCCTGCGTTGTTGGAACTGATGTATTCGGTCAAGCACAGCTCCGCGGCATCACCCGAGCTGCGCGCCGGCGTCTATGGCTGGACCGAGCACCTGGTGGAGGCAATTCGTAGCGGGCAGCGGCGAGGTGAGGTGCGCGACGCGGCTATCGAACGTGTCGCCCTGCCGATCGTCGCGTCGCTGCACGGCTACGCCGACTTGGCGGCCAGCGGCACACTGCCCGTCGAGGCCGCCGGCCATGGACTCGACGACGTGATCGCTTCCATCCTGCGGGGTTGCGCACCGGAATAGAGCGGTCGCGGCGAGCGGTTCGACGCGACTTGCCAGTCACGGGACATGACGATGGCCCCGCCTCCGGCGGAGCCATCGTCATGTCCAGCGCGGGCCGGGGAGCCCTGTGAAGGGGGTTCTCCTGCTGTACCGACCCCGTGGGGCGCGCTAGGTGCCGCCCAGGGGGCCGACCTGGACCCGCCAGGGTCTGGCGTGCTGGGGTGGTTAGCCGTTGACGGAAATGCAGTTGATGACGGTGCCGGTGTTTTGGGGCAGGAAGGTGCAGGTGCCGCCGTGGATGATGCCGCCCTGGTTTCCGTCACCGTCCCCGTTGACGGTGCCCGCGTTGCTGGGGCCCCGCCCGCCATGATCCATTGCCCCGCCGGTGAGGAAGATCAGGTCGAGGAGGTCGCCGCCGTTAACGGTGCCGTTACTGCCGTTGGCAGCGCCGTTTTGGCCGTCGACGTCCACGCCATGGCCGCCCGTGATGTTGATGGTGTCGATGCCGTCGCCGCCGTCGACCGTGCCCTGGTTGCCCGCGCCGGCCTGGGTGGGCCCGCCAGCGCCCCGGATGACGATGCTGTCGACACCCGCACCGGCGTTGACGATCCCGCCGGGGCCGTTCCCGTCGCCGCCGGAGCCGGTGACGCCGTCCCTGCTCACGCCGGCGCCGCCCGTGATGTTGATGGTGTCGATGCCGTCGCCGCCGTTGACCGTGCCAAGGTTGCCGACCTGAGTATCGATCCGACTGCCCTGGATACTAATCGTGTCGGCGCCGTTCCCGCCGTCGACGGTGCCCAGGTTTGCAGCAGCGTTCCCTGCAGCGACGTCCTCGTCGGTGATGGTGATGGTGTCATTGCCGCCGCCAGCGTCGATGGTGGTCCCGGCTGCGACGCCAGTGTTGCAGGTGATGTCATCGTTTCCGGCGGTGCCGGTGATGGTGGTGTCCGTGGTGCTGGTGCCGTTGACGGTGCAGGTGGTGTCCGCGGCGTGGGCAGCGGTGGGCAGGGCGACCACAGCGGCCAGGGCGAGTGCGGTGGTGCTGAGGAGTCCGACAACCTTGGATGGCAGGCGCATGAGCTGTTCTCCGGTTCCTTGGACGGGCCGATATATGCTCGGCCGGGCTGATCTTATGGCCACAGCCCAACAGGCATATGCCGGATATATGGAGCCCTTAACCCTTTTCGGCATATAATCATCAACGCGGCTCATGGAGGTGACCTCCGCGGGAGCTGCTTTTCGCGGATGTTGCTGAGGTTGTAGCCGTGGTGTCGTGAGTGTGAGTCCGGCCCCGGTGAGGCATCCGTCGATGATGTCCCTGCGGTATTGCATCTGGCGCAGGCCGTGTGGCAACCGGCGGATGAGATGGTCGGGATCGGCGAAGGCAGTGTTGGCCTGGGCGGTCCGTCGCAAAACCGACCAGATGCCTTCGACGGGGGTTGAGGTCGGGGGCGTAAGGCGGCAGGTGGTCGACGGTGAAGCCAGTCCTGCACGGCGATGAACGCCCACATACGGCGGTCTATGTGAACGGTCAGGTTGTCCCAGAAGATGACCATCGGCCCGTCCACCTGCTGGTGGGCAGCGATGAGGAGGTCGCGGTGGTCCAGGCGAAGCTCTTGCGGCCGCTGCTTCTCTGATCGGTGTGCGGTCTGGGCCGGTAGATCAGGCGGGAGCGCATCCCGGCCTTGTAGCAGCATGGAGCGGCGATAGAGAAGTGGCGTTGGGAACGGCCTCTCATCGTGATGACGGGGGTCGATCCGTGCTTGCCCCACGTGCGGGAGGTCGGCGCGTCATCGAAAATCCGGCCTCGTCCTCGACGACGAGCCAGGCCCCGAACGCCGCCGCGGTGGTTCCACGTGCGACCACACGTCCTTTACCCAGCCAGCCACCGCCGCCTCGTCCCGCTCGACAACCCGTCGGGGCGGAACCTGATGGCTCCAGCCGTGCCTTCGGAGCATCTGGGAGATGCCCGACTGCGTCATTGAGGGGCCTTGTGCTTCTCGGACAGCGGTTTGATGGGCTTCTATGCTGCGAATTGCCGTTGCTCATAGTCGGCTTGGACCTCTGAGTGGGCGTTTGGTTCTGCTATTGAGCATTTTCAGCGTGGCCCCGATCGGGTGACGGCGACGAGGGCGCAACGCACGGGGCACCCGTGCCGTTGAGGGAGGTGTTCGACGTCTCAACTCATCAGCGCAGGTGCCTCGTTGGTTCCTATCCTGCCGCACTCGACCTGCCTCACACGCTGGTCGAGTGGGTCACCCTGCTCATCGTCACCCGCGAGGGTGACCGCCGCTGCATTGGGCCGGGGGGCGGGGGCGGGGACGGCGGCGCTGCCCAGTCCGGCCGGTCCGCCCGGGATCCGCCCCAGTGCCTCGGCCGACGGCTGCCCCGGTCGGGGGTGATCATGACCTGGCTCTCCCATCTGCGCATGGCTATATGTTTCTTCCTGCGCGTGCGCTCATTCGGAAGCCGTCGATGCGGCCCCACGAATGCCGCCTGGGAAGCGTCTACGATGAAGCATTACCGAAGTTGCCGCGAGTGATACTCACTCGATCGAGCGATGGTATGACCGGTACTGATCTGCAATAATTCAACCGGCGAACACCTCATACCCCAGGATGACCGCAGTGCGTTGGCGTCAGGCCGCCCACGAAATCGGCGCCAATCGATACCCCTGCAGGTAGGGGCAGGACGCGAAGCCGAGTATCGGTTTGACTCCGGGATCGCATCTCCATTCCGCACTTCTCCCCCGCTTTGCGAACTTGTGCTCTCTTGATGCGAGTTCGCGCTCACGAGCAATCCATCGAAGAATGTCACGGTAAAGGAAGCATCATGTCGATCGAAGCACGCCCGGAATCCGCGAGCGCTCCGAACGTCAACGCGGCGCAAAGCAGCCTCGATACGGCTGCCGCCCGGAATCTGGCGACCACGACGAAGTCCGCGCCGCAGATGGCGGGGATCTCCTCGCGGTGGCTGCTGCGCATGCTGCCCTGGGTCGAGGTCACCGCGGGCACCTACCGGGTCAACCGCCGGCTGACCTACGCCGCCGGCGACGGCAAGGTCACCTTCGTCAAGACCGGCTCCCACGTGCGGGTCATCCCCGCCGAACTTCGCGAACTGGCCCTGCTGCGCTCCTTCGAGGACGAGGGCGTGCTGGCCGCGCTGGCCGACAAGTTCACCCAGCGCGAGTTCGCTCCCGGCGAGCTGCTCGCCGAGGCCAGTCACCCCGTCGACACGCTGTTCCTGCTCGCTCACGGCAAGGTCGAGCAGCTCGCCGAGGGCGAGTTCGGCGAGCAGAATCGTCTCGGCGTCTTGGCCAACGGGGCTCATCTCGGGGAACACGGGCTGCTGAGCGCTGAGGCCAGTTGGGAGTTCACCGCCCGGGCGGCGACGACCACCACGGTGCTGGCGCTGTCCCGGCAGGACTTCCAGTCCCTGGCCGACCAGTCCCCCACCCTGCGCGCCCACGTCGAGGCCTACCGCGCCATTCCGCGCCAGCGCGTCAACAAGCGCGGTGAGGCCGCCATCGAACTCGCCTCGGGACACAAGGGTGAAGCGGAGCTGCCGAGCACGTTCGTCGACTACGAACTCGCCCCCCGCGAGTACGAGCTGAGCGTCGCGCAGACCGTGCTGCGCGTCCACAGCCGCGTCGCGGACCTCTACAACGAACCGATGAACCAGATCGAGGAACAGCTCAAACTCACCATCCAGGCGCTGCGCGAGCGCCAGGAGCACGAGCTGATCAACAACCCGGACTTCGGACTGCTGCACGCCGCCGACTACGACCAGCGCCTGCAACCGCACGCCGGCCCCCCGCTCCCCGACGACCTCGACGAACTCATCAGCCGCCGCCGCGGCACCCGCTTCCTGCTCGCCCACCCCCGCACCATCGCCGCCATCGGCCGCGAATGGACCCGCAAGGGCCTGTACCCCAACACCGTCGAGGTCCACGGCAGCACCGTCCCGGCCTGGCGCGACGTGCCGATCCTGAGCTGCAACAAGATCCCGATCAGCCAGGCCCGCACCAGCTCGATCATCGCCGTGCGTACCGGCGAGGACAACCAGGGCGTCATCGGCCTGCGCCAGACCGGCATCCCCGACGAGTACGAACCCGGCCTCAACGTCCGCTTCATGGGCCTGAGCGAGAAGGCCATCATCAGCTACCTCGTCAGCGCCTACTACTCCGCCGCCGTCCTGGTCCCCGACGCGCTCGGCATCCTGGAGAACGTGAACATCGCCAACTGGCGTGACTGACAGCTGTCTCGGCCGAACGGTTCCGATGCGCGCGGTGCGTGGTGTGCGCGCCGTAAGCGCGGAGTTCATCTGCCACCGGACACCGGTTCGACCGATAGGACCGACACGGGTTTGGATCTGGTGCCGATGAGGGATGTCAGCTCGGTACTCGCGATGCACGCGGCTGAGGAGTAGCGGCGCCATCGGGTTGCATGGACCTGGCAACCCGAACGGTGGACCAGCCTCGCGATACAACGGCCATTGTGAGGAACATGAATCACCGGCCAAAATGCATTCCCGCCTGCCCTGCGCTCGTTGCGTCCCGCTCGGAGCGACTCGACGATGCGAACGAAAGAGTAGGCGGGGGCAGCATTGCGAAGGAATCGCTCAACCCCCGCTGTTAGCTAAGGAGGCCGGAGCGATTCGCTTTGTGGCGGTTCCGCTTCGCTCGATCGGCCGCTCAATTCTGTAGGACATTCTTCCGGGAGGTCGGGAACCATGGGCACAACGACGTCCAGACAAGACGACCGCGATGAGCCTCCTGTACCCAACTCCGCCCCGTTTCCAGCGCAAACCACGACAGCCGTGCGCATGTCCCCGGGCGCGGTTCCGGTCACAGCCGAGGAGCGAACCGCAGCGAATCTCCTGGCTCTGGCCCGGGTGGAAGTCGACCCGATATTGCGCGCCGTGGTGGAGTCGATGCCTGAATCGATGTCCCGGATCGCCGCGTACCACTTCGGGTGGCAGGAGGCAGATGGCTCAGCAGCATCCGCCGACGCGGGGAAGGCGATCCGGCCCGCGCTGGTACTCGCCGCGGCTCGGCCCTACACCGGCGCTGTGCCCTTGACGACGGGACCTGCTGCCACGTCTCTGGGCGGCATCGCACAATCGACCACCCGCGCGGCGGCGGCAGTCGAACTGGTCCACAACTTCACCCTGCTCCATGATGACGTGATCGATCGCGATGAGATCCGCCGTCACCGCCTCACCGCCTGGAAGGTGTTCGGTACGACCGAAGCAATCCTGGTGGGAGACGCCCTGCACTCGGTGGCTTTGCGGACACTTGCCGAGGACACGCACCCGGCGGCCAGGGCCGCAATGCGCCGACTCACCCACTGCGTGGTCGAGCTCTGCGACGGCCAGCAGGCCGACTGCGCCTTCGAACAGCGCACCCGCGTCACGTTGGCCGAGTGCCTGGCTATGGCCGAAGCCAAGACCGGTGCTCTGCTCGGCTGCGCCTGCGCGATCGGTGCACTCTATGGCGGAGCCAACGAAGCCGAAGCCCAGGCGATGGACGCCTTCGGCCGCCAGATCGGAGTCGCATTCCAGCTGATCGATGACCTGATCGGCATCTGGGGCGATCCCGGCGTAACCGGAAAGCCGGCCGGTTCCGATCTCCTGATCCGCAAGAAGTCCTTGCCAGTTGTATCCGCCTTGGAGTCCGGCACTACGGCGGGGGCCGACCTCGCCGAGATCTACGCCCTGCAACGTCCGCTGACCGGGGCAGAGGCCCGACGAGCCGCTGAAGCTGTCGACCGGGCCGGCGGACGGGACTGGGCCCAGAGCGCCGCTCGCGAGCGGATGAATGCAGCAATCGAGCACCTTACCGTGGCGGTTCCCGACACGATCTCAGCACAGCCCCTGTTGGCGCTTGCACAGATGGTCGCCCGTCGAAACCGCTGATCACAGCGAGGTCAGAACCGGTTCTGGCCGTCAGCTGTGTGCCGCACACCTTCCCACCGCTGCGATGCCACTCGTGTCTGGAGAACTGACCGACAGGCTGCACCTGCTTGCGCATCGCATCCTCGGGTGGCGCGGCATGGGTATGCAGGAGACACCGAACCCGCTACGCATACTGAGCGATGTTGACGTCGCCGGAGGGCCTGGCCAGCCTGTTTGGTCGTGCTGGAGATCACTGACACCGTCACCCGGTCTCAAGAACGGGTGTGGTCCGGCCGCGGCATCACCCCGCGGCACCACGCCAGAGAAGACCTACGCAAGGACTGGTACCGATGACGCGGCAACCCTTCAAACTACCGGACTTCTACATGCCGTACCCAGCCCGGTTGAACCCGCATCTGGAGAGCGCGCGGGAACATTCCAAGGGATGGGCCCACGGAATGGGAATGATCGAGGGCTCCGGGATCTGGGAGGAGGACGACTTCGATCGCCACGACTACGCGCTACTCTGCGCCTACACTCATCCGGACTGCGACGCGGCCGAGCTGGCGTTGATCACCGACTGGTACGTCTGGGTGTTCTTCTTCGATGACCACTTCCTGGACATCTTCAAGCGCAGCGGCGACATGGTCGGTGGGAAGGCCTATCTGGACCGGCTGCCCGCGTTCATGCCGCTGGCTGACGGCGCGGGCCACCTGGCGCCGACCAACGCCGTCGAGGCCGGTCTGGCCGACCTCTGGGCGCGGTCCGTCCCGGCCAGGTCGATGGCTTGGAGGCAACGCTTCTCCGTCGCCACCAAGGCGCTGCTGAACGAGTCCCTGTGGGAACTGGCCAACATCAACGAAGGCCGGATCGCCAACCCGGTGGAGTATATCGCGATGCGCCGCAAGGTCGGCGGCGCCCCCTGGTCAGCCGGCCTGGTGGAACACGCGGCGTGTGCTGAGGTTCCGGAGGCCATCGCGGCCAGCCGCCCGATGGAGGTGCTGCGGGACACGTTCTCGGACAGCGTGCACCTGCGCAACGACTTGTTCTCCTACCAGCGAGAGGTCGAGGGGGAAGGCGAGCTCTCCAACGGCGTGCTGGTCTTGGAGAGGTTCTTTGACTGCTCCACGCAAGAGGCGGCCGAGCGGGTCAACGACCTGCTCACCTCTCGGCTTCAGCAGTTCGAGCACACCGCGCTGACCGAGGTCCCCATGCTGCTGCTCGATCACGGATTGGACGCCCAGAAGGCCGCTGACGTCTTCGCCTACGTCAAGGGCCTGCAAGACTGGCAGTCCGGTGGCCACGAGTGGCATCTGCGCTCCAGCCGCTACATGAACGAATTCACCGGGACCGTTGCCGCCCGCCCCGGCCCCCTAGGTGCTCCCTCCGGTCTCGGCACCTCAGCCGTCCGATTGTTCGACTCGGTCGCCCGCACCATGCCGAGCCGGCTGCGCAGCTTCACCCACCACCCGTTCGAGCAGGTCGGCCCGACCGTACTGCCGGACTTCTACATGCCGTTCAGCAACGCCCTGAGCCCGCACCTGGACCGTGCGCGGCAGAACGTGGTCGACTGGGCTCAGCGCATGGGCCTGCTGGACCTGGTCCCCGGGGTCGCCGGTAGCGGCTTGTGGACTGAAGACAAACTGCGCGGGTACGACTTTGCCCTCTGCTCGGCCGGCATCCACCCGGACGCCAGCGCCGCACAGCTGGACCTCACTACCGCCTGGCTGACCTGGGGCACGTGGGGCGATGACCTCTACCCGCTGGTGTTCGGGCGGACCGGGGACATCCTGGGGGCCAAGCACCTGCATGCGCGGATGCTCGGTCTGATGACCGTGGAGGGGCCGTCCGCGGTCACTCCGGTGCACCCGATCGAAATCTCCTTGGCTGATCTCTGGCAGCGCACGGCGGGTCCCATGCCGGTCGAGTCCCGTCGGGCCTTTCGGGGCGCGGTTGAACGCATGCTGGAGAGCTGGCTGTGGGAACTGGCCAACCAGGTCCAGAACCACATCCCCGACCCGGTGGACTACATCGAGATGCGCCGCCAGACCTTCGGTTCGGACCTCACCAGAGCGCTTGCGCGCCTGGCGCGGGGCAACGGCATTCCGCCGGAGGTCTTCGCCTCCACCCCGATCGTCGAACTGGAGGCGGCTGCCGCCGACTATTCCTGCATGATGAACGATGTCTTCTCCTACCAGAAGGAGATCCAGTACGAAGGCGAGATCCACAACGTGATCCTGGTGGTGCAGAACTTCCTCAACTGCGACCGGCACCAGGCGCTGGCCATCGTGCACGACTTGATGACCAGCCGGATGAAGCAGTTCGAGCACATCACCGAGATCGAACTACCCGCGCTGCTGGATGAATTCCAGCTCGACCCCACCGCCCGCAGGGAACTGGAGGGCTACGTCCAGGAAATCCGGCATTGGATGTACGGGATCCTGGTCTGGCACGCCGGCTGCGACCGCTACAACGAAGGCGCTTTGCAGCGTCACTTCGCACCGACCGCAGGCCTGGCTCGGCCTGCCGTCGGCGGCCCGACCGGGCTGGGCAATGCGGCCGCGAGCTGGATCAAACGATTGGCATGAGCTGATCGCGATCGGACCGCACAAGGCTGGATGCCCGGACCGCCTGGTCCTCCTTCGCCGACCTGGCACCGGCCCATGGAATATCTCGAACCCGCAGGCCGCCGGTACGAGGCCCGAGCCATTTCCTTGCGTCGCGCAGGTCAGGACCGGCACCGTGCTGGCCATACTGCGCACCTGGCCGAGGGCAATGAATCCCTTCCCACAGAGTGCTAGGAGCAGAGGGTGGATGAGATCGAGGAGTTGGCAGGAGTCGCTATCGCGGCCAATGGCCTCTCACCCCGCCTGGGTGCACGGATCGCCGGGCTGGGCGCGTTCCGGCCGACGACGGTTGTCTCCAACGAGCAGGCGGCTGCGGCCGCGAGCGTGGAGGCACAGTGGATCGAGCAGCGGATCGGTATCCGCGAACGGCGCTATGGCACGTCCACGGAGACGGTGGTGGCGATGGCGGTGGAGGCCTGTGTGCAGGCACTCACTGACGCGGCCACCACTCCCGACGACATCGACGTGGTCATCCTGGCGACCTGCTCGATGCCGTCGCCGATGCCCAACGGCGCCGCATCGGTGGTCTCGCGCCTGGGGTGTCGTGCGGCGGCCGGATTCGATGTGAACGCGGCCTGTTCCGGGTTCAGCCATGGTCTGGCCGTCGCTGACGCCTTGATACGGGCTGGCACCGCCCGTCAGGTCCTTGTTGCCGCCTCGGAGCGCATGAGCGACTGGGTCAGTCCCCGGGACCGCAATACCGGGCCGATCTTCGCCGACGGCGCGGCCGCAGCCGTCATCGTGCCGACCGACCAACCGGAGATCTTCCCCGTCGCCTGGGGCAGCGATGGCCACCGCGCCGACCTCATCACCATCCGACCCGACACCGGGCATATGGAGATGGCCGGCCGCAAGGTGTTCCGATGGACCACCAACGCCCTCCTGCCGGCTATCAAGGGCGCCTGCGCGCGTGCGGGGATGGCCCCGGCGGACCTGAAGGCCTTCGTGCCGCATCAGGCCAACCTGCGCATCATCGAAGGCCTCGCCCGGACCATCGGCGCCCCCGGCATAGTCACAGCCACCGACGTCATCGTCTCCGGCAACACCGGTGCGGCTTCCGTCCCCCTGGCCTTTCACGCACTACGCCGCAGCGGTGCGCTCCACAGCGGCGATCCGGTCCTCCTCTTCGGATTCGGCGCCGGCCTGGCCTACGCCGCCCAGGTTGTCCTGTGCCCCTGAACCCACATGCCCCCCTTATGAGCCCTGCTCGGTGCAGCACCCACTCCGCCTGCGACAGCCTTCCACTGGAGGACCGATGAGCTCCGACGTCAGCCCGCTGACGACCATCCGGTACATGGTCGCCGACCTCGTACAACGCCCCGTCAGCGAAATCCAGCCGGATGACCGGTTGCTGGAAGATCTCGGCATGGACTCCCTGCAGATCACCGAACTCTCCCAGAAGATCGAGAACACCGTCGGCCGGCCCGTCGACGAGGACCTCCTCAACTCGCCGGGCACGACCGTGGCCCGCTGCGCGGAGATCGCCACCGCCGCCTGACAGTCCGGCCCCGGGGTCCACCTCCGGCCAGCTACCGCGATCACCTCGTCCACGACGACCTGCAGCATCAGCGTGATTGCGGCGCGCCGCCCGGCGACGGCGCATCGCCACGCACACGACCGTCACCACCCATCGATACGGGGGATTCTGGCATGACCGTATTGCCGCCCACGCCATTGCCCGAAAGCCTTGCCGCCCTCCCCGCCCTCCGGGGAACTCTCTTCGAGAGCGTTCTGCATGCCCCACCCGGCGAGCACCGCACCGACGGAGCTGGCTTGGCCGCTTCTCCCCCGGCCCCACGCAACCGTGCCCGCAGTGGAAGGTGCTGACATGACGCAGCGCATACCCGACTCCTCGGAACTCCAAGCGTTGAGGGCGGCTCGTCACCCCGCACCTCGCACCCGCGGCACCGGGCTCGCGCACGCGAAAGTGATCCTGCTCGGCGAGCACGCTGCCGTCTACGGAGCGCCTGCTCTGGCCATGCCCCTGTCGGCCGTGACGTGCCGTGCCACGGTTACCCCACGGCACGAAGGGGCTGGAGAGCCCGTCCGCTTCCGCTATACCTCCACCCTCTCGCCCCCCGATGGGCATGCCCTCGCCCTCGACTCGGTACCGCTGGGACTTGCGCTGCTCGTTGACGCCCTGCTGGAGCGCACTGAGGAAGCAACCCCGCACCGGATGGACGTGGAACTGTCCAGCGCCATTCCTGCAGCCCGCGGCCTGGGTGCCAGTGCCGCCTGCGCCCGCGCCGTGGCCGGCGCCCTGAGCGATCTGCTGAACATGGGCCTGAACGGTCCGGAGATCTTCGCCTACGTACAGCTCGCCGAGACCGCGACGCACGGGCAGGCCTCCGGCATCGACGCCCTGGCCACCGGCAGCACCGGCCCGGTGCTGCTGGCCTGCGGCCATTCCAGCACGCCGTCGGTCGGCGCCGCCGCCTGGATCGTCGTCGCCGACTCCGGCACGCCCGGTAGCACCCACCAAGCCGTCACCATGCTGCGCACGCGCTTCGACACGCACCCTTCGCAACGCGACAGGTTCCTCGCCCAGTCCACGACGGTCACCGAACAGGCTGTCCGCGCCCTGGCGCTCGGTCAGGTCGACATCCTGGGCGCTTGCCTCACCGACAACCATCAACTGCTGTGCGACTTGGGACTGAGCACCAGCCGTATCGACGCGCTGGTCGGTGCCGCTTTGCACCACGGGGCATTCGGCGCCAAGGTGAGCGGAGGCGGGCTGGGCGGATGCGTGATCGCGCTTGCTGATTCTGCTGCCAACGCCGACACGCTGGCCGCGCACCTCACGCAGCGTGGAGCAACCCGCACATGGACCGCACAGGTCCCCAGGAGCGGGCGCACATGAAGGCCTACACATCGGTGACCGCGATCGCCCACCCGAACATCGCTCTGGTCAAGTACTGGGGCAAACGCGACGAGCACCTGATCCTGCCCATGGCCGACAGCCTGTCCATGACCCTCAACATCTTCCCCACCACCACCACCGTCCACCTCACCCCCGGGCGGACGACGGACCGCGTCCTCATCGACGGGACGCCGGCCGATGATGAAGCACACCGCCGGATCACCGAATTCCTCGACCTGATCCGAAGCCGGACCGGACGCCGAGACCGAGCCCAGGTCGAGACCAGCAACACCGTGCCGGTCGGAGCGGGCCTCGCGTCCTCCGCCGCGGGATTTGCCGCACTCGCTCTGGCAGCCGCCACCGCCTACGAGGCCGACCTCGACGCCACCGCTCTGTCCCGGCTGGCCCGCCGCGGATCCGGATCGGCCTGCCGCTCCATCTTCGGCGGCTTCGTCCAGTGGCACGCCGGCCAACCCGACCATCCCGACCCTGACCGGGGCTCCTACGCCGAGCAACTGAACGACATCCACCTGGACCTGGCGCTGATCGCGGTGCTCCTGGCGACCGGACGCAAACCGGTCTCCAGCCGTGAAGCGATGAACCGCACCGTCACGACCTCACCGCTGTTCACCGACTGGCTGGCCACCACCCGCGACGACGTCCCGGCCATGCACGCCGCCCTCAAAGACGCGGACTTGGCCAGGGTCGGGTTCATCGCCGAGCGCAACGCCATGGGCATGCACGCAACCATGGAGAGCGCCACCCCTCCCGTCATCTACCGCACACCTGCCTCCCATCAGCTTCTGGAACATGTACGCGCCATGAGGCGACGAGGAGAACAGACATGGGCCACGATGGACGCCGGCCCCAACGTCAAGGTCCTCTGCCCTCCGGCAGCCGCCCCACGGATCGCGGCAGAACTGGCCGCCGTGTCAGGTCGCCCTACCGCCATCGCTCGCCCCGGCCCCGCAGCGGCCCTCACCTCCGAGAGCTGCTGATGTGTACGCCAGTGACCCGCCAAGCGCCCGGCAAACTCCTCATCGCTGGCGAGTACGCCGTCCTCACCCCCGGACAGCCAGCAATCGTCGCCGCCGTCGACCGCTATGTCACGGTGACTGCCGCTCCTGCGCAACACGCCGACATCGAGCTGATCACCGACCTCACCGACCATCCCTTCCAGTTACACCGCGACCGGCGCGGTCTGCTCCCCCGCCCCGCTGCAAACAGCTCCCCCCGCCCGCCCGCTCTCACACACCTGCTGGGCG
This sequence comes from Streptomyces sp. NPDC006733, assembly GCF_040636125.1. Taxonomy (NCBI): domain Bacteria; kingdom Bacillati; phylum Actinomycetota; class Actinomycetes; order Kitasatosporales; family Streptomycetaceae; genus Streptomyces; species Streptomyces sp. NPDC006733. The sequence goes on from NZ_JBEYJD010000027.1 coordinate 118,691, forward strand.
TCCTGTCCACCGTTGAACAGCTGCGTGCCGAACTCGACATCCCTCCCATGCCCGTCCGCCTGACCGTGCGCTCCCACCTGCACCACCAGGGAGTCAAAATCGGGCTCGGTTCCAGCGGAGCGGTGACAGCCGCCGCCACCGAGGCCCTCCTCGACCTCTACGAAATGAGCCTCCCCCCCGAGATGCGCCTACGGCTGGCCCTGCTCGCCACCGCGGCCATCGACCCTCACGCCTCCGGCGCAGATGTCGCCGCCGCAACCTTCGGCGGCTGGACCCTCTACACCCCTCCCGACCGGGACGTGCTACGCCAGGCAGTGCGCGCCGGCGGCGTCGCCGCCGCTCTGCGTTCCCCCTGGCCGGGGCTGAGCCTGCGCTCCCTAGCACCCCCCACCTGCAGTCTGCACGTGGGCTGGACCGGCAGTCCGGCCTCCACTCCTGCCCAGGTGCACCGTCTGCGACAGACCGCGTGGTGGGACAGCACCGCCCACCGCCGGTTCGCCCACGACAGCGGCCAAGCGGTCCGGGCGCTGGCCCGCGCCCTCGACCACGGTGACGAGGAAGCCGTCATCGAGGGCATCAGTACAGCCGGCAGCCTGCTGGCCCGCCTGGACCAGGACACGTCCGTGGGCATCTTCACGCCCGCGCTCAGCTCCCTGTGCGAGGCGGCCAGGATCGCGGGAGGAGCGGGCAAGCCATCCGGAGCAGGAGGCGGAGACTGCGGCATCGCACTCCTGCCAGCCGGAACCACCCCGCAGGTTCTGCAGGGTCTTTGGTCTGCCATCGGCGTCAGACCGCTCGACCTGCGCAGTGCACCCCAGCTCGCCGCGCTTGACCGACCGCCGCACGCTCTCGGGCCACAGCCCGTCGGAGCGGATCCCGGCATGGCACCACCGACCTCCTGGAGGACCCTATGACCGCGAGTCGCAAGGACGACCACGTCCGCCTCGCTGTCTCCCAGCACACGCAGACACCTCCCTCACCTGCCGACACCGCCCCGCACAGCGTGACCCCAAGCGCGTTCGATGACGTGCGCTTCGTCCACCACGCCCTCGCCGGGATCGACCGCGAGCGGGTCGATCTGCGGACCCGCATAGCCGGCCAGACGTGGCAAGCCCCGCTCTACATCAACGCCATGACCGGGGGCAGCCCCAGAACCGGGCAGATCAACCGGGACCTGGCGATCGCTGCTCGCGAGACCGGGTTGGCCATCGCTACCGGCTCCATGAGCGCCTTCCTCAAGGACCCCAGCACCGCAGGCACCTACACCCCCGTACGGTGTCACCATCCGCAAGGCTTCGTCATGGCCAACCTCAACGCCAACGCCACGCCGACACAAGCATGTCGCGCCATCGACCTCATCCAGGCAAATGCCCTGCAGATTCACCTCAATACGGTCCAGGAGATCGTCATGCCCGAGGGAGACCGCTCCTTTGGGCACTGGCCGGCAGCAATCGAGGCGATCGTGGAGACCGTCGATGTCCCGGTCATCGTCAAGGAGGTCGGGTTCGGGCTCAGCGGCCGCACCATCGCCCTCCTCGCGGAACTGGGGGTCGCTGTAGCCGACGTGGCGGGCCGCGGAGGAACGGATTTCGCGCGTATCGAGAACGGGCGTCGTGAGCAGGCCGACTACGCCTACCTCGACGGCTGGGGCCTGAGCACGCCGGCCGCCCTCCTGGACGGCCGAAACCAGGGGTTGCCGCTCCTGGCGTCCGGCGGCGTGCGCCACCCCCTCGATGTGGCCCGCGCCATCGCACTCGGCGCTCAGGCAGTCGGCGTGTCCGGCCTGTTCCTCACGACCCTCATCACCCGCGGTCTTGACGCCCTCATCGCACAGATCACCGCCTGGCTGGACCAGCTCACCGCCCTGATGACCATCCTCGGCGCTAGCAACCTCACCGAGCTCGCAGCCTGCGACCTGGAGATCAGCGGCAGCCTGCGCACCTTCCTGGACCACCCCTAGCCGCTCGTCCAGCTCTTGCGAGGGAAACCTGCGATGACCACCCCCCCGGCCTCAGTGGCCGCCCAAACGGCCGCCCCAGCTGACTGCCTTACCGGCATTCCTACGCGCTGGGTCGGTCCAGTACGGATCACCGGAAACACCACTCATACCCAGACCCGCGTCCCGCTGGCCACGTACGAATCCCCGCTGTGGCCTTCTGTCGCGCGCGGGGCCCGTATCTCCCGCCTCCTCGAGGACGGCATCAAGGTCACCCTCGTCGACGACCGGATGACCCGCTCTGTCCTGCTCCAAACGGTCGACGCCGAAGCCGCCTACGCCGCCACCGTCGCCCTCCATGCCCGCACCGACGAACTGCGGACACTGACCCGCGAGACCAGCCGCTTCGCCACCCTCCTCGACATTCGGCACGAGATCATCGGCCCGCTGCTGTTCGTGAGGTTCGAGTTCACCACCGGCGACGCCTCCGGCCACAACATGGTCACGCTCGCCGCCGACCGACTCCTCACCCACCTCGTGACCCATCTCCAAGGGGTCAGTTACGGGTCCATCTCCGCCAACTACTGCACGGACAAGAAAGCCACCGCCGTCAACGGAATCCTCGGCCGCGGCAAGAACGCCACAGCAGAAATTCTCATCCCCCATGCCATGGTCACCGATCACCTGCACACCACCGCCAGCAAGATCACCCAGCTGAACATCAACAAGAACCTGGTGGGAACCCTGCTCGCCGGGGGAATCCGCTCGGCCAACGCCCACTACGCAAACATGCTGCTCGCCTTCTACCTCGCCACCGGCCAGGACGCGGCCAACATCGTCGAAGGCTCCCAGGGCATCACCTACGCCGCCGACCGCGACGGAGACCTCTACTTCTCCTGCACCCTGCCCAACCTGATCCTCGGCACCGTCGGCAACGGCAAAACCCTCACCACCGTCGAGGAAGCCCTCATCCGTCTGGGATGCCGAGAAGAGCGCCCCATCGGCGACAACGCCCGCCGTCTGGCAGCCATCGCCGCCGCGACCGTCCTGTGCGGCGAACTGTCCCTCATGGCAGCCCAGACCAACCCTGGCGAGCTGATGAACGTCCACACCCGCCTCGAGCGCTCCGCCGGAGCCGTCCATGACGCCTGAACTGCCCGTCGGAATCCACGACCTCACCTTCTCGACGACCAGTCTGGTCCTCACCCACGAGGAACTCGCCCGGCACACCGGCGCCCCCCTGGCCAAGTACCACCACGGCATCGGACAGCGATCCATGAGCATCCCTGCCGTCGACGAAGACATCGTTACCATGGCCGCCAACGCCGCCGCACCCGTCATCGACCGCCACGGCAAGGACCGTATCCGCACCCTGCTGTTCGCCACCGAAACCGGTATCGACCAGTCCAAAGCCGCCGGCATCTACGTCCACCGCCTGCTCGGCCTCAACCCTCACACCCGCGTCGTCGAACTCAAGCAGGCCTGCTACGCAGCAACCGCCGCCCTCCAGCTCGCCTGCGCACTCATCCGCAGCGACCCAACCCAACAGGTCCTGGTCCTGGCCAGCGACATCGCCCGCTACGACATCGGCAGCCCCGGCGAGGCCACCCAAGGCGCCGGCGCGATCGCCATGCTCATTGCCGCCAACCCCGCCATCCTCAGCATCAACACACCCTCCGGGCTCTACACCCGCGACGTCATGGACTTCTGGCGGCCCAACTACCGCACCACCCCGCTCGTCAATGGCCGACGCTCCGTCGACGCCTACCTCGAAGCCCTCACCCAGACCTGGCACGACTACAAGGAACGCGGCGGCCTACCCCTCGAAGAACTCCGTGCCATCTGCTATCACCAGCCCTTCTCCCGCATGGCCCACAAAGCCCACCAACACCTGATGCACCTCGCCGGCACACACCAGACAGCAGAAATCATCGAGCACGCCGTCGCCGGAACCACCACTTACAACGAGACCATCGGCAACAGCTACACCGCCTCCCTCTACCTCGCCCTCACATCCCTCCTCGACAGCGAAACCAACCTCGAAGAGGAAACCATCGGACTCTTCAGCTACGGCTCCGGCAGCGTCGCCGAATTCCTCACCGCCACCATCCAAACCGGATACCGCAACGCGCTGCACACCGAACGCCACCGCACAGCCATCACCCAACGCACCCCCATCACCTACGACACTTACCGCGAACTACGCAGCCAAAAACTCCCCACCGACGGAGAAGCTCTCCACCTACCCCACCAAACCCCCGGCCGCCACCGACTCGCAGGAACCCACACACACCAACGCCTCTACGAGGCGGTGGATAAGAGGTGCCCCCAGTAGACCCTCGATGAGGACTCGTAAAAACCATCCACCTTCGTAGGGGCAGTCGGGGCTGCCCTGGAACTCCCGAGCGGGAAACCAGCGCGAATCTGTTCAGTCTGTTAATGCAGGAGTGGTCACTGGGACGCCCGGCCAGCGCACCCTGGCGGCGCATCTTGTATGTGCGCACGGGCAAGCTGCGTAGATGTCCCTGAAATACTCCAGAACCGGCGATGGCTCAGCTCCTCCATGAGGGCTTGGCCCGAGCGATGGGTCTGGACTCCACCACGACCATCTTGACCGCCTCGTCCCTGAATTCAGGGCTAAATCTCCTACGGCTTTGTGCCACGTTCTCTCTCCAACGTTTCGAACTGCGATCTTATACGGACCGCTGTCCGAGAACCTCGGGGCCCCTCACACGCCGCTAAACTCACACTCGCCGCGTGATCAATAGCCGCGTGCCCACCATCCAGGGCACGCCCGCTCATTGAGCATTTTCAGCGTGGCCCCGATCGGATGACGGCGACGAGGGCGCAACGCACGGGGCACCCGTGCCGTTGGGGGAGGTGTTCGACGTCTCAACTCATCAGCGCAGGTGCCTCGTTGGTTCCCTATCCTGCCGCACTCGACCTGCCTCACGCGCTGGTCGAGTGGGTCACCATGTTCATCGTCACCCGCGAGGGTGACCGCCGCTGCAAGCTTCCGCCGCACCAACGCGCGCTCGTCGCTCTGGTGTACCTGCGCAAGCACGACACCCTGGCCCAGATAGCGGCCGGCTTTGGCATCTCGGTCGGCACCGCCTACGCCTACACCACGGCGGTGATCGACCTCCTGGCCGCCCGAGCACCCGGCCTGCTGAAAGTTCTGCGCGACCACGAGCCCGAGTACGTCTTGCTCGACGGGACGCTCGCCGAGTGCGACCGGGTGGGCGACGGCCGGACCGACTACTCCCACAAGCATCGTCGCCACGGTGTGAACTGCAGGTCGTGACCGACACGGCCGGGCAGGTGCTGTGGATCTCTCCGGCCCTGCCGGGCCGGTGCCACGACCTGACCGCTGCCCGTACTCACCGGATCATCCGGATCTGCGAACGCCAGGGCGTCCCCATCCTGGCCGACCGCGCCTGTACGGGCGCCGGACCTTGGGTCACCACCGGGCGCAGACGCCCGCCCGGCGGCCAGCTGACCCCGACAGAACGGACGGTCAACCGGGCACTGGCCGCGTCCCGGGCGCCCGTCGAACGCGGGATGGCACTACTCAAGTCCTGGCGAATCTTGCGACGATCCCGACTCAGTCCCAACCGCATGACGTCAATCGCCAAGGCAGTCCTCACCCTGGAGAGGCAACGCTGAAAATGCTCACTGACCCACACCGTTGATCAGCGTGGCGAGGGACACCCGCGATATTTCGGCAATTCATATGGCTGAACATCGAGCGACAAGGGTGCCTAATGATGCCAAAATCGCTATTGGGCTGTTGGTATGCTAATGCGCCAAGCATTGCAGCCGAGGCCCTAAGAGAGGACAGCTTCCATGCAGCTCTCACGTGTCATCGGCATACGTCTCCGACGAGTTCTGGCTGTGCTAGTCACGATTGCCTGCGCAGGGCTGGTGTCGGTCGCAGGCACCGCGACATCGCACGCGGCGCTGGCAGACATCGTCTGCACCACCAGTGGCACCACCACCTACAACCCCGGTCTGACCTACACTCCCCAGACCTCCGCCATTACTACCCAGACCGCTTTCGCTCCGTGCGTGTCGCTCAGCGCTCCTCTGGTAACCAGTGGGGCACGATCCGCGAACTTCAGCAGGCCGGACCAGTCCTGCCTCACCCTGCTCGAGAGCGGTACCGGCACCAACACCATCACATGGAACACCGGGCAGACCACCACGGCCCAGTTCACCGTCACCTCGACGGTGGCCGGCGGGATCAGGACCACCACACAGACCGGCACCGTCACCGCCGGACTCTTCACTGGTGACACGTTCCTCAACGTCGTGACCGCCCCCACCACTGACCTGCTCAACTGCGTACTCCCCGGCGGCTTGACGAGCACCTCCGGCACCGGCCTCCTGACCATCACCTGACACCGCCCTGGGGCGGCACGGCCACATGTCAGCCGTGCCGCCCCTCGCGGCTCAGCGCAGCCAGTCCCACCGCTGCGAAGGCACGATCTACCTCGTGATGATCGACCTCATGAGTTGCCGGCTCATCCGAGAAGCCACCCCGAACTGACGTGCAGCCTGAACACATGGCAACGCCGCACCGTGAACTCGCGGGCGATCGCTTCACCGGGTCGGTCCGTCGGCCGCGGGGAGGGCGTGGCGATCCGGGTAACGCAGACGTCGGGGTCGGCGGCGCCAACGCCCAGCCCGCCGGCGTTGGCGGCTTCGCCTGGGGTCCGTGGCCGGTCAGCAGTGGTGCTCCCCTGGCTCATGACCGCCACAGCGCGAACATGTAGCGGCCTACGAAGTCGTCGTACGGGTCCTCCACGCGGCCACCGTCCCACTCAAGGAGCACCGAGCTCAGCGAGAATAAGCGCCAAGCTGAGCTTGACTCTGTCGGGGATCTTGGGGTTTGCCGGTGCGGCTGCATGATCAGCGGGCATGCTCGGATGGTTCCGATGACCGATGCAGCTGTCGAGGTGCCCGTTGTCCCTGCACCCGCGTTCCGGTGAGCATGTACCGCCTCTGACCGCGCGGATCGCGCGGGCGAGCAACCCGGGTGGCACGACGGCGATATGGGTGCGCGCGACCGGCTGGACGGGCTGCGGCGCGACGAAGACTTCACCGATTGGTACCCGCGTGACGGGCGTCCGAGTCTCTCTCCCGCCCAACTGGCCACCGTCTGTGTACTGCAGTTCGTACTCGGCCTGTCGGACCGGCAGGCTGCCGAGGCGGTCCGCTGCCGCCTCGACTTCAAGTACGCCATGGCCCTGAAGCTGGACGACCCCGGCTTCCACCACAGCATGCTGGCCGACTTCCGAGACCGTCTCGCCGAAGACGACCGTGCTGACCGCCTCCTCGACCTCGCTCTGGCCCGCCTCAAGAAGGCTGGCCTGGTGCACGAGCGCACCCCACAACGCACCGACTCCACTCATGTCCTGGCCGCGGTGCGTGACCTGTCCTGCCTGGAACTGATCACCGAGGCGGTCCGCGCCGCATTGGAAGAAGTCGCCGGCACCACCCCGCACCTGCTGGGCGAGCTGGTCGATGAGGACCGGGGGGCGCCGCTACGGCCGACCGGTCCGCCCGGGCAAGAACCCCACCAAGCCCAAGAACAGGATCCTCGCCACCGGAAACGACGCCGTCCGGCTCCTGGACCACCTCTACCACCACGGAGAAGGCCCAGCGTCCAGCCCGCGAATCGAGGCCCTGCGCCAGATCATGGTGCAGAACTACCACCGCGACGCCGCAGGACACCTGCACTGGCGCACAGCTGAAAAGGAGGGCGGGCCCGGGCTGCCGCCCTCGTCCCGGGCGATCGTCTCGCCCTACGACACCTCAGCCCGCTACGCGCGGCACGGGCACATCATCAGCTGGAAGGGGTTCTCCGCTCACTTGACCGAGACGTGCGCTCCCGACAGCCCCGACGTGATCACGGACGTGGCCACCACCGCGGCCACCACCCACGACAGTCAGGTCCTGCCCGGCCTCCACACCCGCCTGGCACGTCGCAGGCTCCTACCCGCCGAGCACCGGTCGACGGCGGCTACACCTCCCTGCCCCACCTGGAACAAGCCACCCGTGAACACCAGGTCACCGTCTCCGGGTCGCTCCGGGGCAACCCCACCCGGCAACACCGCCAGGCCGAGGGCTTCGCCCGGGACGACTTCCACATCGACTACGACCATCAGCAGGTCACCTGCCCCCAAGGCCAGTTCAGCCAGGGCTGGCACGGCCCCTACCCGACCTCCTCACCCACCGCGGCCCCGCTCATCGTGGCCAGGTTCACCAAAAGCCAGTGCCGGCCCTACCCTGCCCGCACCCAGTGCACCGCCACGGCCGACAGCGCCCGCACCGTGGGCTTCCCCCAAGAGAACACCGCGACCTGCAACTCCGCGTCCGCGCCGAGCAACAGGCGCCCGAGTGGAAGACCCGCTACGCGGTCCGCTCCGGAGTGGAGGGCACGGTCAACGAGTTCGCCCACGGGCACGGCATGCGACGCTGCCGCTACCGAGGACAGGGAAAGGCTCACATCCAGCACATTCTGACGGCCATCGCCGTCAACATCGAGCGCCTCAGCGGGCTGCCACCGAACGAGGAAGCCCTCACGCCCCGCCAGCCGACTGCCTTCCAGAACTACCTCGACCATCGCGCGCTACCCCGACCAGAATCCTGGCGAACCTGGGCACCTGACCTCGACACCTCCAAGATCCCCGACAGAGTCAAGCTGACTGAGTGGTTGGTGGTTGGCCCCGGTCAGATTCCGCGCCATTTGAGGGGGTGGCGTCGCCGGTGAGGCGGCGCGAGGGCTCCAGGATCGTCCCGTATCTCCCGCTGGGCTTACCTGGGGCATGCACAATAGGGCGGGTCTGCGTCAAGTGGCGTGGCCATCGGAGGCCGGGCTCAAGCAGCGTTCCACCGTATGGCCGTCCAGTTCAGCGCCCCAGCGCTCACCGGGGCGGGCCCACAGGTGACCCGGTGAGTGATCAAGCCAAAAGGCCACGTTTTCGCTCAGCGCCCGAGGGCGCTCGGTCATGCTCGCAGCATGGCATCAGCGACACACGTCCTTATTGCCGGTGGGGGCATCGGCGGACTGGCGGCGGCACTGAGCGTGGCGAAGCAGGGGCGTCGGACGACCGTGCTGGAGCGGCGGTCGGAGTTCACCGAGCTGGGTGCGGGCATCCAACTGGCACCTAACGCGTTCCGCATGCTCGACCTGCTCGGCGTGGGCGACGAGGTGCGCAAACGGGCCGTGCACGTCGAAGAGTTGCGCTGCATGGACGGGACCACGGGCGAGCACGTGGCAAGCATGGCTCTCACTAGTGCCTATCGTCGCAGATTCAGAAATCCTTACTCAGTCGTCCACAGGATCGATTTGTACCAGCCGCTGTTGGACGCCTGTCGGCGCGAAGACCTCATCGAGCTGCGCACTAGCTGTGCGGTGGTCGGCTACCGGCAGGATGTGGCACAGGTCACCGTGGTCCTGGACAGCGGCCAGAAGGTGACTGCGGCCGCGTTGATCGGGGCCGACGGCCTCCGCTCGGTGGTGCGCCAGCAGGTCGTCGGTGACGGGGAACCCGTCGTGTCCGGTCAGACCATCTACCGCTCTCTCCTTCCGATGGACCGGGTCCCGGAGGAACTGCGCTGGAACGCCGTCGTACTGTGGGCTGGCCCCGGCTGGAACTTCGTCCACTACCCGGTCGGCGGCGGTTCGCTGCTGAATCTGGCCGCCACCCGAGACGACGGCGCCTCGCGTGCGATGGCCGGCCTGCCGGCTGAGAAAGCTCATGTCATGGCCCAATTCCCGCAAGTCCACGACTCGGCCCGCCAGCTGCTCGACCTGGGCGAGGAATGGCGCAGCTGGGTTCTGTGCGACCGGGAGCCACACTCCGGGTGGACGGATGGCCGCGTGGCGCTGCTGGGAGACGCAGCCCATCCCATGCTCCAGTACGCGACCCAGGGTGCGGCGATGGCCCTGGAGGACGCGGTACTGATCGGTGCTCTGCTCGACTGCGGGCGGGACGAGGTCGTCCAACGGCTGGAGAAGTACAACGGCGAACGGCGCGAACGCACGGCGCGCGCCCAGCGGGTGTCGCGTGAACTGGTGCCTACTGTCTTCCATCCCGCGGGAGACGCGGCCCAGCAGCGCAACGCGACTTTGTCCTCGTTCACGGAGGACGACTTCTACGACAAGGTGGCCTGGCTGCACGGATTCCGTGACATCACTCCGACTACGGGCCCTTGACCCGCCGCGCTGCTATGCCCGCACTCACCAGCAGACCGGGGAGTTGATTCGACGATGGGTCCCGAGCGATACGGAGACCGCCTGTTTCGCCACTCCGACGAGGGCGAGGGCAAGCGGCTCGGCGCACTGGCCAGAGCTTTTCACGACGCCAGCACCGCCCGCCTGACTGCCCTAGGCGTGCAGTCCGGCTGGCGCTGCCTCGATGTCGGAGCCGGGACCGGTGTCATCTCCGGGTGGCTCGCCACCGCCGCAGCTCCGGGACAGGTCATCGCCCTGGATCGCGACACCAGCCTCATGGACACCGCTGGTCGCACCAACATCACCGTTCTGCAGGCGGACGCCGTCAACGACAACCTGGACCTGGGCGGCTTCGACCTCGTCCATGCTCGCTTCCTCCTCATGCACCTGCGCGAACGAGAGGCGCTGCTCCCCGAACTGGCCAGTTGGCTCCGCCCTGGCGGCTGGCTCCTCGTCAGCGATGCCGCAGATCTTGCTACTCCCACCTCAGCTTCCCCAGCACTGCGCACCACGATGTGCAGCCTGTGGACGATGCTTGACGATTCCATCGGCATGGAGATCAATTGCAGCCGCGTCTACCCGGGCCTTCTCCGCACTGCCGGCCTCGCCAACATCGACATCGCCGTCGACGTGCCGGTCCTCCGAGCCGGATCGCCCATCGCCGAGTTCCTCACCGAACATCTCGTAGGGGTACGGTCCCAACTCCTCACAACCGGCCTCGACCCAGACATCCTCGATGCCGCGCTCACCTACATCAATGCACCCGACACCCTCGACCTGACCTTCGGCATGCTCTCCGCCTGGGGACAACGACCGCCCTCCTGACGCCGCCCCCGGACCTGCCTCAGATGCTTGGGGCCCAACGCTTCAGCACTGAGATTTTGGAGACCGTGCCGTCCGCCCTTTGTTGTCTCTAGGAATGGGATGCATGAAGCCGAGACATTGCGCGCACTCCGCGAGGAGAAGGGGGACGAGAGTTCGTCTCGGCTGCGCTCGTCGGCGGCATTCGATGTATCACCGGTTGGCTTCACAGACGAGCCCGCGAGGACGTCGAGCAGGACAATTCCAACGTACGCGCATTCCCGACATGCGGCATAGGACTATGGACTGCCGCTTACTCGCGGGCTTTGACCTCCCTGCGTCACCGTCCGCCGAGCAACGATATAGTGAGCGGACCAGAGCCAACGATGAGCGCTAGATCCGTGTTGCCAGCGGGGACGCACGCGTGGGTGGTGGCGACTGTAGCCACATTGACATCCACGCACTCGTCGGCAGCGGAAGCCGTACCAGCCGTAATTAGGGGTGCGACCCCGACCGCAGCAGTAAGAGCCACTACCGCGATGATTCCTTTGTGCGCTTTCATTTTTTCCTCCCGACCGTTCACTCATCCGAAAAAGGGCCCTGCAGCCCATCTTGCGTGGGGCCCAATTGTTTATGAGCCGCCCTCTCCACCGTATCTGGAAGTTTGCCGCCCCGCCATGCGGGAGAGCGTGTCTGACATCTGCCGTATCGGCTGTCTGGGTGACTCGTTGAGTGGTGTGCGAGTGCTGCTGGGGATGGTTACCCGTCCAACTTGACGGATGAACAGTGGTCGTTGATCGGGCCGTTGCTGCCTGCGCCGAGGACGGGTCGCAAGGGCGGACGGCGGGAGAAGCAAGCACCCGCGTCGGCGGATCGTGGACGCGATCTTGTACTTGGCGAGGACCGGGTGCCAGTGGCGGTATCTGCCCAAGGACTTCCCGCCTTTCCAGACGGTGTACTGGTACTTCACCTGGTGGCACGACGACGGCACCGTGGAGCGCGTCCATGACGCGCTGCGGGTCAAGGTCCGTCAGGCCGACGGCCGTTGCGCTGAGCCGTCCGCCGACCTGGTCGACTCGCAGTCGGTGCGAGCGGCCGACACGGCGCTGAAATCGACCAGCGGCTTCGACGCGGGCAAGAAGACCAAGGGCCGCAAACGGTTCATCGTCACCGACACCCTCGGCCTCCTGCTGACCGTGCACGTCCTGGCACCCGACCGTCGAGAAGATCTGGGCCGATCAGGGCTTTGCCGGCCGACTCGTCGAGTGGCCCTCCGCCGTCCTGCACCGCAAGCTGGGAGATCGTCCGCAAGGAGCCCGGACAGCACGGCTTCAAGGCCCAGCCGAAGTTGGGCAGTAGAGCGCACGTTCGCCCGGATCACTACACGCCGCCGCCTGGCCTGCGACTACGAACGCAACCCGGCACACTGCGACACCATGATCCGCTGGGCCATGACCGACCTGATACTCCGCCTCCTCCGAGGCCGACCCACCACCCGCCAAGGACCCCGACCACTACGCAAAATCTCAGACACGTTCTCGGACAGTTGCATGGACCCAGCACACGGGAGCTGAGTCCGTGAGGCTGTGGCGCCTCGGGCGTATGCCGTGCTCCCTGCGGAACGGTCCGTCTGGGGCGGGGCATCGGCGCCGGGCACGGCCGCGTGGGAAGCCCGTCGGGCGGGCCGGGGGCTGTGGTCAGGTGGTGATGCCACCATGCAGGCGACTTCAGGTCACCAGGTCATGTGGGCTGCGGACGCGGGTTGCCTCTGGGGGGACTCCCAGGAGTCCACGGTCGCCTCCGCCCAATCGAATGCCCAGCCGGGGCGTACTCCGCGGGCTCCCCAGCCGTCCGGCTGGCTGCGGGGGATGTCGTTCCCCGCCGCTCGGGCGTCGAGGGCTGCCTCGCACGTCTTCCGTGCGATCTGCAGGGCTTTCGTTTCGGTGTCTGCCGGTCCTATAAGGACGTGGAGGCCGCTTTGCTCGGGGTGGGCGGTGTTCTTGATGGGGACGTTGACCTGGAAGTGGAGCTGGAAGTAGAGGGGGTCCATGACGTCATCTCCCTGTGTCGCGTCGTTAAGCCGGTGCTGACGCGGCCCTGGGGGCATCTACACGGTCGACCAGGGTCTTCTGGGTACGGGCTAGGAGCCCGGTCCGCCAGCACTCACCAACCTAGGGCGGGACCGCGGGCGCGAATATGCGGGTCGCAGAGTTCGCTATACGGGTTTTACCCCCATAATTCGTATCGCTGAGCCCGCGTACCGCGTGGCGCCGCTGATGCGCCGCCCTCCGCCACGGCCACACGCACACCCTCCCCGCCCCCTGTGAACTCCTATCTGCACGCCCAACGTCCGTCTGACCACCTCCTTCTACGAGACCGGGCGCGGTGTGTGTGCGCACCGCCTTGCAGAAATGGCTTGAGTCAACGGTGTGGCCGGCGCCAATGAGTACCTGATGTGGACGCCGTCTTCCGGAAGAAGTATGGGAATTACACGGGTATCGTCGAGCACGTCCTGACCGACCAGGCCGCACTTCGGCCCTCCGGCTCGAACCGCGTTGTTGCTGTCGGTCGCTCGAGCAATTGCGGCGGCGTTCCAGCTCACGAACTTCTGCATCGAGGAAAGGCAAGACCTTCCATGCGTGCCACCTTCATGTACGGACCTGGTGACGTCCGGGTCGAGAACGTCGCCGACCCGAGGATCGTCGAACCCACGGACGCGATCGTCAGGATCACCCTGACCTGCGTGTGCGGCTCTGACCTGCACCCCTACCACTCCATGGGCAAGACCGACGAGGGTGTGCCGATGGGGCATGAGTTCCTCGGCGTCGTCGAAGAGACCGGCTCCGAGGTCACCAATCTCAAGCGCGGCGACTCCGTCGTCTCCCCCTTCTCCTTCGCCGACAACACCTGCCCGATCTGCCGGGCCGGCTTCCACACCGCCTGCCCACACGGCGGCTGGTACGGCGCTGGCGGCGTCGGAGGCGCGCAGGCCGAGGCCATTCGCGTGCCGCAGGCCGCCGGCACCTTGGTCAAACTCCCCAGCGACGTGGACACGGCGCTGCTGCCCTCGCTGCTCGCCCTGAGCGACGTCTACCTCACCGGCTACCATGCCGCGCACATGGGCAGGGTCGGGCCCGGCAAGATTGTCACCGTCATCGGCGACGGCGCCGTGGGCCTGTCAGCCGTGCTGGCCTCCCGCCGCATGGGCGCCGAGAGGATCATCCTCATGGGCCGACACACCTCCCGCACCGACCTGGGTAAGGAATGGGGAGCCGCTGAGGTCGTCTCTGAGCGCGGCTTGGAAGGCATCGCCAAGGTGATGGACCTGACCGGCGGCGAGGGCTCCCACGTGGTGCTGGAAGCCGTCGGCCTGATGCCCGCCTACGTGCAGGCGTACGGCATCGTGCGCCCCGGGGGGATCATCTCCCGCGTCGGCGTGCCGCAGTACGAGGACGCGCCCGTCGGATTCGGCTCCCTGTTCGGCAAGAACGCCGGCCTGACCGGCGGCCCCGCCCCGGTGCGCGCCTACATCGAGCAGGCGATCCCCGATGTGCTGGAGAGCCGCATCGACCCGGGCAAGGTGTTCGACGCCGAGGTCGGCCTCGACCAGGTCGCCGACGCCTACAAGGCCATGGACGACCGCAGCCAGCTGAAGGTACTGGTGCGCCCGTGACCGCCCGCAAGCCCATCGACGCCACCCCCGCTGCGCACGAACGGTTCTTCCCCGGCCCCGTCTCCACGCGCGCCGTAACCGATCCGGTGGGCCCGCACCGAGTCCTGGACCCACGCGGAATTCCTGGTGGCCTGCCTACCAGAGTCATTAGCTCCACCATCGGGTAGCCGCCGCGGCTCTGAGGCCCGAACCGGCCCACATTCCTTTACTTCGACAACTTCGCCGTCGACGAGGTCCTGCGGCACACCGGCGAGGTCGATGAGCGCACCTGGCTGGCGTGCCAGAAGGGTCGCACCGTGGTTCGAATCCCTCCCCCTCCGTGGACCAGCGCTGTCACCGGGCTGCCCACCGTGGTTCTCGCCGGCCCGGGTCGCGTCCCGTGGTGGGCAGTTGTGGTCGCGTTCCTGGCCCTTCCCTTCACCGGGATGCTCCTGGAACACCTGCGGCTGCGTAAGGGAACCGAACTGGAGGAGAACTTCGTCGCGACCCTCGGCGAGATTCCCGACCCCGAACGAAGGAGCCAGCTCTACCTGCAGTACTTCCAGACCACGACAACAGCGCCAGCCGCACCACAGCCTCCACCGGATCCGCCCCCCCGGGGCTCTGCCCTCCACACCCTCCAACGGCGACGGCGGGCCACCACAGACCCCCGCCGCATGAATCGGCGACCAATGCGGTGTTCCGGCCGACTGAACGCACAGTCGAAAGTGCAGGGCTCCGGTCCTCCGCCGTTTTCCTGCCCGAACTCCTCCCTGCGAGATCCGCGCCCGCCACCCGCCTCACAACCCAGGCCCCGCCCACTCGGACGGGGCCTTTTCCATGCCCGAAAACAAGGAAAGGTCCTCCATGCGACCCGACTTCAGCGCAGACCCCGAATCCGACGCCATCTACCGTTTCTTGCGCAACGAATCGCAGGCGGCTTCCGGCTCACCGCCCTCCCCGGCCACCATGCCCCGTCGGTCAACCGCGCAGCGCACCCCTGCTGACATCGCCCGAGCCGAAGGCCTCAACCTTGGACTCGACCAGCAACCGGCCCGCACAGCTCGGCCGCGCCGCAGCTGCCCCCGGCCTGCACAGCCCACCCGCAACGTCTTCGTCGCTGCCTTCAACCTCGCTCTGACCACACTGCCGGCGTGTACGCGCCGTGATGCCTCCACCCTGGCCCAGTCCTGGGTACGCTCCGGCTGCCTCGATCCCGAGCAATTCCTCACCTGGGCAGAATCCCTCGGCTTGCGCAATGCTCATCTGGTGCGCCAGCTCATTGCCCACGGGATCACTCCCGACCTGCTGGAAACCCGAATTGACGGAACCCGCGCTCGAATCCGTCTGCGCAACGGCGAGAGCGTTGGAGGAATCGTGGCAGCGCTTCTCCAGGCATAACGCGGCCCTGACACCCCTGACGTCGATGGAGCGCTGCAGCCAGCGCTGAGCCCATCGGCTCAGGGGATGAGGTCCAGAACCCGAACCCGCTGACCTTCCCAGCGCTTCGCTGCCGTGGTGGCTACGGCACCATCCGGTCGATCCCGTGTGGGCGTGCCGCGCACTGAGCATGTGCAGCAGCCCACGTCTCCTGCTGTGCTGGGGCCAGAGCAGCGGACAGATCCAGGTCCAACACGGTGATGCCCGGCAGCGCCGCGATGTGCTCGGCCATCCCGGGCCGCGTCCGGTCGGCTTCGACGAGGGCGCAGGCCGGGGCGTAGAGGAACCAGCCAGGCTCGGTGTGGGCGCGGTGGATCAACCGGGAGGCCAGGATGTTGCCCTGGCCGAGGGCGGTGCCGCTGGGGCGATGCTGCGCGCGTGGTCATCATCATGACGATCACCGTGGGCTCCGCCAGCCCCTTTTCGCTCGCGCTACCGCCCGGTGGTGCTCTTGTGCTTAGCCCCGCCCTCGTGCATCACTATCTGTAATCGAGCAGATGCGGTTAAGTCGGGGGTGGCTATGTCCTCAGGCACGAGCGGGGAGTACTGGGCGGACAAGGCGCTGCCCAGTGAACCGCACCGTGTTCGATAGAGACTCGATTCCGTGAAAGGATTGAGTCATGGCACGTCCTTCCTCCTATCCCGTTGAGCTGCGCAAACGAGCG
>NZ_JBEYJD010000028.1:0-134346 GCF_040636125.1 Streptomyces sp. NPDC006733
GCATGGACTCCCTCCTCCGCCTTGCGATCGCACGCACCAGACCCCGCCGACCCCGCCCTCCGGGCGGACGACGCCGATGTGAAGACACTCCCTAGTGGATCTGGGTGATCTCGGGGCCGCGGCGCATCGGGTCGAGCCCGTCGCCGAACTTCGGCCCCTCGCTCTCCTCCTGCGCGATGCCCTCGGGCACCATCTGCGCGTCGGTCGGCAGCTTCAGCACGATCGGGTCGCGCGGCGCCATCGGCGTGTCACCGCGCACCACGACGGTGTCGCGGAAGACCGTCTCCAGCAGGCCGGCGGCCTGCGGCTGCACCGCGCCCTGGCCGGAGATGACGCCGCGCAGGAACCAGCGCGGGCCGTCGCAGCCGATGAAGCGGACCAGCTGCACGCCGTTCGTGCCGTCCGGCAGCTGTACGGGCACCTGGGCGCGCAGCTCCCAGCCCAGCGAACCCTCGATCTCGTCGACGACGCCGCCCTGCTGGGTGATGCCGGAGGCGATCTCGTCGCGGACCTCGCCCCAGATGCCCTCGGACTTCGGGGCGGCGAACGCCTGGAGCTGGACAGCGCTGTCGTTCAGCACCACGGTCGCGGCGACGATCGACTCGCCCGCCACCTCGACGCGCAGCTCCATGCCCTCGACACCGGGCACGAACAGACCGCCGAGGTCGACCCGGCCCTCGCCGGGCTGCTTGACCTCGCTCAGGTCCCACGGCCCGTCGGGCCTGGGGGCCGGCGGAAGGTTGTACCGACCCGATGCGCCGGAGTCGTCGGACTCCCCGGCGTTTTCGGCGTCTTCGGCCAGCTCGTCCGGGCTGGCGCCCTCGAGCTCGTCGAGGGCGTCTTCGCGCTCCTTGCGACGACGACGGAACACGGTCACTGTCCTTCCCGGTCTTCAACGACCGAAGCGAATCCATTACTGGTCAGGCCGTCCGGGGCGCCGCCCACCGAGGCATGCCCCCCGGTGGAGCCGAAGCCCCCGGCGGCCCTGGCAGAACCGGGGAGTTCCACGACCTCGTGGAAGCGGACCCGTTCGACCTGCTGGACGACCAGTTGGGCGATCCGGTCTCCCGGCTCGAACCGCACGCTCTCGCGTGGGTCCAGGTTGACCACGATCACCTTGATCTCCCCACGGTACCCGGCATCCACCGTTCCCGGGGCATTCACGAGAGTCACCCCGCAGCGGGCGGCCAGGCCCGAGCGGGGGTGCACGAAGGCCGCGTACCCGTCCGGCAGCGCGATGGACACGCCGGTGGGCAGCACCGTCCGCTCGCCGGGTGCGAGTTCCGCGCCCTGGGTGGTCACCAGGTCGGCACCGGCATCGCCGGGGTGCTCGTACGCCGGGATGGGCACCGAGGCGTCGAGACGGCGGATGAGGACGTCCACAGGACGCCGCTGCCCGCTCACGGGTTCACCTCGAAGGCGCGGGCGACCTTGACCTGGTCCGGGTCGGACATCGCGGCCTGGATCTCCTCGGGGCGCCCGTTGTCCGTGAAGTGGTTGAGCTTCACTTCCAGGAAGAGCGCCTCGGCGCGGACCGCGACCGGGCCGTCGGGGGAACCGATCCTGCCCTCGGCGGTGCTGTAGATCTTGCGTCCGGCGACCGCCCGGCAGTGCGCGCGCAGGTGCAGGGTGGTGCCGACGGGCACCGGGCGGACGAAGTCCGTCTCCAGCCGGCCGGTCACCGCGATGACCTGCAGCAGCCAGTTCAGCGAGCCGAGCGTCTCGTCCAGCGCCGAGGCCAGCACGCCGCCGTGCGCGAGGCCCGGCGCGCCCTGGTGGGCGGTCTGTACGGTGAACTCCGCCGTGACGCTGACGCCGTCACCCGCACGGGATTCCAGGTGCAGTCCGTGCGGCTGTCCCCCGCCGCAGCCGAAACACTGGTCGTAGTGCGCCCCCAGCAGCTCACCGGGCGCGGGCGCGCCGGGGTGCCGGACGGGCGGGACGGCGTCGGGCGGCGGCTTCAGGCCCGGCCGGCCAGGGCTTTCGGATGCGGTAGCTCCACTCACGCCCGAGACCCTACCCTCCTGCGGGATCCTTTCCCGTCGGCCGTCCGTTGACCCGTACCGGCTTCTACCCCCACTTGACCGGAGCGCACATGAGTCCCAAGTCCGTCGTCGTCACCGGAGCCGGCCGAGGCATCGGCCTCGCCGTCACCCTCGAACTCGCGCACGCCGGATTCGACGTGATCGGCACGGTGCGGACGCCGGAGAAGGCCGAGGCGCTGCGGGGGGTGGTGGAGCGCACGGGGGCGGCGGTGCGCACGGTGCTGCTGGACGTGGCCGACGCGACCTCGTGCGTCCAGGCGTTCACCGAGATCGCGATGCTGACGGACGGCGGCCCCTGGGCGGTCGTCAACAACGCGGGCTTCGCGCAGCCCGGCGCGATCGAGGACGTGGACGACGAGCAGGTGCGGCGCCAGCTGGAGACGAACCTGGTCGCCCCGGCCCGCATCGCGCGGCTGGTGCTGCCGGCGATGCGGGAGCGCCGGGCGGGCCGGATCGTCAACATCTCCTCGGTCGCCGGCCGGATCTCGCTGCCCATGCTGGGCTGGTACTGCGCCAGCAAGCAGGGCCTGGAGTCGGTGACCGACGCGCTGCGCATGGAGACCGCGCCGTTCGGCGTGAAGGTCGTGCTGGTCGAGCCGCGCTCGCACCGCACCGGGATCTGGGAGCGGGGCGCGGAGCTGCTGCCGGCCGAGCGGACGTCGGCCTACCGCGACCAGTACGCCGCCGCCGACCACGTGGTGCGCGACGCCCGGACGCTGCCCGGTCCGCGCCCGGTGGCGCTGGCGGTGCTCAAGGCGCTGAACGCCCGGCGCCCCCTGCCGCGCTACCTGGTGGGCGGCGGGGCCCGCTCGGCGGCGACGCTGGACGCGGTGGCGCCGACCGCGGCGACGGACTGGGCCAAGCAGCTCGCGACCGGTCTGCGGTCCGCCCCGCCGCGGGTGGCGCGGGCGGTGGAGCGGCTGCGCGGGAGGTGACCGGCCGGGCGGCGGACGGCTGCGGGGCGTCTGCCAAGCTGGTGCCATGCAGCCCTACGACGAACGCCTCACCGTTCCGCGCTCCTGGTGGCTCCTGGCCCTGGGGGCGGGGGTGTCGGCCGCGCTGATCCTCTTTCCCTTCGGGGTGCTGGCGATGCTGGCGGGCCTGGCCGGCGGGACGGCGCTGGCGGCGATGGGCCTGAGCTCGTACGGCTCGGCGCGGATCCGGGTGGTGGCCGGCACGCTGGTCGCCGGCGAGGCGCGGATCCCGGTCACGGCGCTGGGCGCCGCGACGGTGCTGGATCCGGAGGAGGCGGTGGCCTGGCGCGGCCGGAAGGCCGATCCGCGCGCCTTCATGCTGCTGCGCAGTTACGTGCCGACCGCGCTGCGGATCGAGATCACGGATCCGGCGGACCCGACGCCGTACGCCTACCTGTCGACCCGCTCCCCCGAGCGGCTGGCGCGGGCCCTGGAAGCCGTCAGAGCTCGATAGCGGGGGGCAGCGGGGTCATGGGCGGCACGGGGCTCGGCAGCGCGTCCCAGGGGATCTGAGCGGCGCGCAGGTCCTTTCTGATCTTCGCTGCCAGCTTCTTGGTGTCACGCCGGTTCATCGCGGCGCCGACGGCCGCTCCGATCATGAACGGGGTCAGCATCGGCAGGTGCCGTGCCGTGCGCTTGACGAGCTGCTGGCGCAGCTCGCGCTTCATCCTGCCGCCGAGGGCGACGTTGACCGAGGACAGCTTGAGCACGTCGATGCCGCGCTGCTCGGTCCACGACCACAGGTAGGCGGTCGCGCGCTCCCGCACGTTGCCGGCCGCACGGAGCCCGTAGACCTCGTGCAGCTCGGCGATGAGCTTGTACTCGACCGCCGCGACGCCGAGCGTGTCGGCTGCCAGCTCCGCGGGCATGGCGGGCGGGGCCGGCAGCATCGCGGCCGCTCCCACGCCGGCGCCGACGGTCATGGTGCCCTTGACGGCACCGGCGATGAGTTTGTCCGCGATCTCCTCGACGCCCAGACCCGGGAACTGCTTGCGCAGGGTGTCCAGGTCGCGCACGGGGATGCGCGGGGCCGCTTCGAGGAGCCGCTCGGCGAGCGAGCCCATGCTGACCCACGCGCCCTTGCCGCCCCTCCTGGCCCCGCTCCGCACCCCGCGGGCCATGGCGGCCGCGAGCGAGGCCGCACGGCCCCGCTCGTCGTCCTCACGGCCCTCCGGTGAGCCTTTCGAGCCCTTCACGGCGAACCCACTGCCTCAGGCCGCGCAGTCGCGGCAGATCGGGTCGCCGTTCTTCGCCTCGCCGGCCAGCTGGCTGCGGTGGTGCACCAGGAAGCAGGTCATGCAGGTGAACTCGTCCGCCTGGCGGGGCAGGACCCGGACCGAGAGCTCCTCGTTGGAGAGGTCGGCGCCGGGCAGCTCCAGGGACTCGGCCTGGTCGAACTCGTCGACGTCCACCGCGGACGTGGACTTCTCGTTCCGGCGAGCCTTCAGTTCCTCGATGCTGTCCTCGTTGACATCATCGTCAGTCTTGCGTGGTGTGTCGTAATCCGTTGCCATGTGTCGCTCTCCCCCTCTGGGTATCTGCTGGTGTCTGCGCACGTAACGCGCGGGAGGCCGGACTTGTGCCCGACCCGAAGCGGAGATTTTGCCTCACATCAAGGCCTGTTACTCAATCGACACCCAACGTCACCCTGGACAGGGCGGTCGCGGCAGTGGTCGATCAGGACCTGCTCGGGTCCGAAGGTCGCACATCACTGGTGCCAACACGTGTACTTCCCGTGATCATGACCTGCGGAAACATGGATTTTCCGGTCTTTTTTCGGACGTAGTGATCACGCAGGGTAGGCGGGGCCCGGCTGACAGGTGTGATCAATCACACCAGCACCCGCTGCTTCGCAGACCGCGAAATTACTCGCAAAGCGAACACGATCGACCCTCACGAGGGAATCCGCGGTCCGTCGCGGACCGCGAAGAACCCCGGCCAACAGGACCGAGCGTGACGGACCCTACAGCGGCGGTCACTGCGGGATGACCAGCCGCATGACCAGGCCACCGCCCTCCCTCGGCTCCGCCGAGATGAAGCCGCCGTGGGCGCGCGCCACCGAGCGCGCGATGGACAGCCCCAGGCCGACGCCCTTGTCGCTGCCCGTGCGCTCCGTACGGAGCCGGCGGAACGGCTCGAAGAGGTTGTCCACCTCGTAGGCGGGCACCACCGGGCCGGTGTTGGCCACTATCAGCAGGGCCTGGCCCGCCTCCGAGGTGGTCCGCACCTCGACCCAGCCGTCGGCCGCGTTGTACCGGACGGCGTTCTGCACCAGGTTCAGCGCGATGCGCTCCAGCAGCACGCCGTTGCCCTGCACCACCGCCTCCCCCAGCTCGCTGCGCAGCTCCACGCCCTTGGCCTGCGCCTCGGCGCGGGTCTGGTCCAGGGCCTGGGAGGCCGCCTCCGCGACGTCCACGGGCTTGCGGTCCACGATCTCGTTGTCGCTGCGGGCGAGCAGCAGCAGGCCCTCCACGAGCTGCTCGCTGCGCTCGTTGGTGGCCAGCAGCGTCTTGCCGAGCTGCTGGAGGTCGGCGGACGCCTCCGGGTCGGACATCTGCACCTCCAGCAGCGTCCGGTTGATCGCCAGTGGTGTCCGCAGTTCGTGCGAGGCGTTGGCCACGAAGCGGCGCTGCGCGTCGAAGGAGCGCTCCAGCCGGTCGAGCATGTCGTCGAAGGTGTCCGCGAGCTCCTTGAGCTCGTCGTCCGGGCCGTCGAGCTCGATCCGGCGCTTGAGGTCGGAGCTGACCACGCCGCGCGCGGTGCGGGTGATCCTGCCCAGCGGGGAGAGCACCCGCCCGGCCATCACGTAGCCGAAGGCGAAGGCGACCACGGTCAGCCCGATCAGGGCCATCAGCGAGCGCCGCAGCAGGGTGTTGAGCGCCAGCTCGCGCTGGTGCTGCATGCACAGGTCCAGCGTGGACTTGAACTGGTCGACGGGGGTGGTGCCGCTGCTGCTGCGCAGGTTGGGACACGCGTCCGTCGGCTCCAGGTTGGCGCTCAGGATGCGGAAGGGCATCTCGCTGCTCTGGTGCAGCGCCTGGGCGGCCAGCAGGTAGATGATCCACAGCAGCAGGACGCCCGCGATCAGGAACATCCCGCCGTACAGGACGGTCAGCCGTATCCGGATCGTCGGCCGCAGCCACGGGGGCGGCGTCTCGGCCGGCAGCAGGTCCCAGCCGGGGCGGCGGGGGGCGGCCCGGTCGGCCGGTGGCCGGGCGGGGGGCGGGGGCGGCGCGGAGTGCGTGGTCACCGCCGGTCAGATCCGGTATCCGGAGCCCGGCACGGTGACGATCACCGGGGGCTCCCCGAGCTTGCGGCGCAACGTCATCACCGTCACCCGCACCACGTTGGTGAACGGGTCGGTGTTCTCGTCCCACGCCTTCTCCAGGAGCTGCTCGGCGGAGACCACCGAGCCCTCGCTGCGCATCAGCACCTCCAGCACCGCGAACTCCTTCGGCGCCAGGTGCACCTCCACGCCCTCCCGGAACACCTCCCGGCGGTTCGGGTCGAGCCTGATGCCGGAGCGCTCCAGCACCGGCGGCAGCGCCGTGGTCGTCCGGCGCCCCAGCGCGCGGACCCGCGCGGTCAGCTCGCTGAACGCGAAGGGCTTGGGGAGGTAGTCGTCGGCGCCCAGTTCCAGCCCTTCCACCCGGTCGCTCACGTCGCCGGCGGCGGTGAGCATCAGGACCCGGGTCGGCATCCCCAGCTCGACGATCTGCCGGCAGACGTCGTCCCCGTGGACGACGGGAAGGTCCCGGTCGAGCACCACGACGTCGTAGTCGTTCACTCCGATCCGCTCCAGGGCGGCGCCGCCGTCGTACACGACGTCGACGGCCATGGCCTCGCGGCGGAGTCCGGTGGCAACCGCATCGGCGAGCAGTTGCTCGTCCTCGACGACCAGTACGCGCAAGGCGCTTTCCTTCCGTGAGCAGTACGAATGTGCCCCCATCCTGCACCGGAGGGCCGTAAATCGGCGGTAAGTGCCGACCGGACCGGAATTCGTCGTCCCCTCGAGGTTTCTGCGTCGCCGGGCCCGGGGAGGACCCGTCGTACACCCACTGACCAAGCCCTGACGCGCTTCCCGACGCGCCGTTATGGGCTTTGACACACCCCGTGTCAACGACGACGACGAGGGGGCGCCAGCTGATGGACGCATTCACCACCGGAATCCTGCAGCGGATACACAGCACAGAATCCGACCTCCACCACGCCCGTGAGGCCGGCGACGAGTTCCTCGCCGAGGTCGAACAGGGCGAGCTCGACGATCTGCGGCGCCTGGCCGCGGAGCACGGCGTCAACATCCAGTCCAAGGTCGCCTGACCGACCGCTTCGACCACGCCGCCCGGCACCCGACCCGGGACGGCGGCGCAGCAGCCGTGGACCCGCCCCGGCACCTTCACGGTGCCGGGGCGTTCGCGTTCCCCGGCACCGGACCGGCCGGAGGCCGGCGGCGGCCGCGAAGGGGCCTCGGCGCGCCTGTGCGGACCGCGCGCGGCCGCGTCGGCCCAGGTCAGTCGTGCCAGGCTCCCAGGTCCTCCAGCAGCCCCTGGAGCGTCTCGAAGAGCCCGGCGCCGGCGGCGACCGTCAGCTCGTGCGACGCGGGCTGCCCCGGTCGGCCGCCGGTGCGCACCCCCGCCTCCCGGGCGAACAGGGCGCCGGCCGCGAAGTCCCACGGGTTCAGGCCGCGCTCGTAGTACGCGTCGAGCCGTCCGCAGCCCACGTCGCACAGGTCGATCGCGGCCGATCCCCCGCGCCGGATGTCGCGCACCCGCGGCAGCAGGGTGCGGACCACGTCCGCCTGCCGCACCCGGCGTTCGGTGAGGTAGCCGAACCCGGTGCCCACCAGCGCGTGCGCGAACTCGGGCACCGGGCGGGGCCGGGCCGGCACGTCGTTGACGAAGGCGCCCTGCCCGAGCACCGCCCGGTAGGTCTCGCCGCGCATCGGGGCCTCGACGACCCCCACCAGCGTCTCGCCGTCCCGCTCGGCCGCGATGCTCACCGACCAGGAGGGCAGGCCGTACAGGTAGTTGACGGTGCCGTCGAGGGGGTCGACGATCCAGCGCACCCCGCTGGTGCCGGTGCTCTCGGTGCCCTCCTCGCCGAGGAAGCCGTCGTCGGGACGGTGCTCCGCGATCAGTTCGGTGATCAGCTTCTCGGCGGCGAGGTCCATCTCGGTGACGACGTCGATCGGGCTGGACTTGGTCGCCGCCACCCCGAGGTCGGCGGGCCGGCCGGTGCGCAGCAGCTCGCCCGCCCTGCGGGCGGCTTCCAGCGCGATCTCCAGCAGTTCGGTGCTCACGGCTCTCCTCAGTCGAGGCCCGCGACGGCGGGCTTGGGGTTGCGGGCCGGGCAGCAGCCCGCCGGGCAGACGTCGTGGCTGGGGCCGAGCGCGCCCAGCGCGCAGGGCCGCACGTTCAGGCCGCGCTCGCCCGCCGCCCGCTCCAGCACCAGGTCGCGCACGGCGGCGGCGAACCGGGGGTCGGCGCCCACGGTCGCGGCGCGCGCGACCGGCAGCCCCAGCTCGGCGGCCCGGTCGGCCGCCTCGGTGTCGAGGTCGTACTTCACCTCCATGTGGTCGGAGACGAAGCCGATCGGCACCATGACGACGGCGGGCACGCCGGCCGCGTGCCGCTCCTCCAGGTGGTCGCAGATGTCCGGCTCCAGCCACGGGATCTGCGGGGCGCCGCTGCGCGACTGGTAGACGAGCTGCCACGGGTGGTCGGTGCCGGTCGCCTCCCGTACCGCGTCGGCGATGACCCGTGCGGTGTCCAGGTGCTGCGCCACGTAGGCGCCGCCGTTCCCGTGGCCCGGCACCGGGCCCGAGGTGTCGGCGGCGGCGGTCGGGATGGAGTGCGTGGTGAACGCCAGGTGGGCGCCGGCCCGGACGTCCTCGGGCAGTTCGTCCAGCGCGGCGAGCACCGCGTCGGTCATGGGCTCCACGAAGCCGGGGTGGTTGAAGTAGTGCCGCAGCTTGTCGACGCGCGGCACCGGACGGCCCTCGGCCGCGAGCTCCGCGACGGCGCCGGCCAGGTCCTCGCGGTACTGGCGGCAGCCCGAGTACGAGGCGTAGGCGCTGGTGGCGAGCACCAGGATGCGGCGGTGCCCGTCGTCGGTCATCTCGCGCAGCGTGTCGACCAGGTACGGCGCCCAGTTGCGGTTGCCCCAGTAGACCGGCAGGTCCAGACCGTGCTCGCCGAAGTCCTTGCGCAGCGCGTCGAGCAGGTCGCGGTTCTGCGCGTTGATCGGGCTGACCCCGCCGAACAGGAAGTAGTGCTGCCCGACCTCCTTCAGCCGCTCGCGCGGGATGCCCCGGCCGCGGGTGACGTTCTCCAGGAAGGGCACGACGTCGTCGGGTCCCTCCGGGCCGCCGAAGGACAGCAGGAGCAGGGCGTCGTAGGGCCCGGCCGCGGGACCGGCCTCGTTGTGATCGGACATGGGTCCGATCCTGCCATTGGTGCGCGACGCCCGAAAAAACGATTGCGCCCCCACGTAACCTGTGGAGGACAGCCCCAATCCTTACCGACACCGGCGACGACGCCGTGGAGTGCCCGTGTCCAGCCCGTATCGCGCGATCTTCGCAGCACCCGGAACCAAGGGATTCTCGGCCGCGGGGTTCATCGGCAGGCTGCCGCTGTCGATGCTGGGCATCGGCGTCGTGACGATGATCTCGCAGGTCACCGGCCGCTACGGGCTGGCGGGCGCGCTCTCCGCGACGCTCGCGATGTCCGGCGCCGTGATCGGCCCGCAGGTCTCCCGGCTGGTCGACCGCTACGGGCAGCGGCGCGTGCTGCGGCCGGCCGCGGCTGTCACCGTAATGGCGGTAGCGGGGCTCCTGTCGTGCGTGGCGTGGCACGCCCCGGACTGGACGCTCTTCGTCTTCTCCGCTCTGGCCGGCGCCACCCCGAGCCTGGGCGCGATGGTCCGGGCCCGCTGGGCGGTGATCCACCACGGCACCCCCGCGATGCACACCGCGTACTCCTTCGAGTCGGTGGTCGACGAGGTCTGCTTCATCGTCGGCCCGATCCTGTCGATCGGGCTGTGCACCGTCTGGTTCCCCGAGGCCGGCCCGCTGCTCGCGGCGTTCTTCCTCGCGGTCGGCACGTTCCTGCTGACCGCCCAGCGCTCCACCGAACCGGTCCCCCACCCCGCCACCTCCCACGTGCCCGGCTCCGCGCTGCGCTCCCCGGGGCTGCAGGTGCTGGTGACGACCTTCGCCTGCACGGGCGCGATCTTCGGCTCGGTCGAGGTCACGACGGTGGCCTTCGCCGACGAGCTGGGCCACAAGGCCGCGGCCAGTCTCGTCCTGGCGGTGTACGCGCTCGGCTCCTGCGTCGCGGGGCTCGCCTTCGGGCTGCTCCGGCTGAAGGGACCCGCCTCCCGGGCCTTCCTGCTGGGCGTGTGCGTGATGGCTGTGAGTATGATCCCGCTCCTACTGGTCGGGAACTTGTGGTTCCTGGCCGGAGCGCTGTTCGTCGCGGGCCTGTCCATCGCACCGACGATGGTCACCACCATGGCCCTGGTCGAACAGCTGGTACCGCGCGCGAAGCTGACCGAGGGCATGACGTGGGTGAGCACCGGCATCACGGTCGGCGTGGCTCTCGGAGCCTCGGTGTCCGGCTGGGTGATCGACTCGTCGGGGGCGGAGGCGGCGTTCGCGGTACCGGCCGCCGCCGGGGCACTCGCCGTGGTGGTGGCAGTCCTGGGGTTCCGCCGGCTGCGGCCGGCGCCGGAGCAGGAGGGGCCGCGTACGCATGAGCACGACGAGCACGACGAACGGAACCGACGGGAAGGCGTGGCGTAACTGGGCGGGGAACGTCACCTCCCAGTCGCGGCGCAGCGTGTCGCCGGCCTCGGTGGACGAGTTGTCCGCCGCCGTCCGCGGGGCCGCCGAGGACGGGCTGACGGCGAAGGCGGTGGGGACCGGGCACTCGTTCACCGCCGCGGCCGCGACCGGCGGGGTCCTCATCCGGCCGGACCGGCTGGCGGCCATCCGGGAGATCGACCGCGAGGGCGGCACGATCACCGTGGAGGCGGGGGTTCCGCTTCACCAGCTGAACGCGGCGCTGGCCGCCGAGGGCCTGTCGCTGACGAACATGGGCGACATCATGGAGCAGACGGTGGCGGGCGCCACCAGCACCGGCACCCATGGCACCGGCCGCGACTCGGGCTCGATATCCGCCCAGATCAAGGGGTTGGAACTGGTCCTGGCCGACGGCTCGGTGCTGACCTGCTCGGAGCGGGAGAACGCCGACGTCTTCGCCGCCGCCCGGCTCGGGCTCGGCGCCCTCGGGGTGATCAGCGCGATCACCTTCGCGGTGGAACCGCTCTTCCTGCTCACCGCCCGCGAGGAGCCGATGGCCTTCGACCGGGTCATGGCGGAGTTCGACCAGCTGACGACGGAGAACGAGCACTTCGAGTTCTACTGGTTCCCGCACACCGACAGCTGCAACACCAAGCGCAACAACCGCAGCCAGGGCCCGCGCGCCCCGCTCTCGCCGGTCAAGGGCTGGATCGACGACGAGCTGCTGTCCAACGGCCTCTTCCAGGCCGTCTGCGCGCTGGGCCGGGCCGCCCCCGGCACCATCCCCGGCATCGCGAAGGTCTCCAGCCGCGCGCTGTCGGCCCGCACCTACACCGACATCGCGTACAAGGTCTTCACCAGCCCGCGCCGGGTGCGGTTCGTGGAGATGGAGTACGCGGTGCCGCGCGAGGCGGCGGTCGGGGCGATCCGCGAGCTGAAGGCGATGGTCGAGGCCTCGGACCTGCGGATCAGTTTCCCCGTGGAGGTGCGGATCGCGCCCGCCGACGACATCACCCTGTCCACCGCCTCCGGCCGCGACAGCGCGTACATCGCCGTCCACATGTACCGGGGCAGCCGCTACCAGGAGTACTTCACCGCCGCCGAGAAGATCATGACGGCGCACCAGGGCCGGCCGCACTGGGGCAAGGTCCACACCCGTGACGCGGAGTACTTCTCCTCGGTCTACCCGCGGTTCGGCGAGTTCACCGCCCTGCGCGACCGGCTGGACCCCCAGCGGCTCTTCGCCAACGACTACCTGCGGCGGGTGCTCGGCGCGTAGGCCGGCCCGGCCCGGCCCCCGGGGCTCAGTTCCGGGCGCCGGGGGACGTGCCGCCGCCCGAGGGGGTCGCGGGGTCCGGGCTCGCCGAGGAGCCCGTGCTCGGGCTGCCGCTCGGCGTGCTCGGCGTGCTCGTGGAAGGAGAGCGGCTCGGATCCGGCGTGGGCGAGCCGCTGCCGCTGCCCGACGGGGTCGGCGTCGGCGACGCGGACCCGGAGGGGGCCGTCGCCGCTCCCGACGACGGGGTGCCGCCCGGGGTGCCGGCGGGATCGGACGCGGGAGGGCTCGGCCGCTCGGACGGCGAGCCGCCGTGCGAGCCGCCGCCGTCGAAGACCGCCGTGACGGACGGCTCCGATCCGCTGGCCAGCTCGATCGTCGTGACGGTGCCCATCGCCAGCACGAAGACGACCACGGCGCCGATCGCCGACCTGCGCCAGCCCCGTCTGGTGGTGCCGTGCACGGTCGCCTCGCCGTACTCCCCGTCCGGCGGGGCGTCCGGAACGCCCTCCCCGCCCGGTGGCGGCAGCTCCTGGAGCAGTCGCGTGGAGCCGGCCCGCGCCCCCGGTTCCGTCCCGGGGACGGAGACCGGCAGGTGCCGGATGGAGACCGTGCGGATCTGCTCGCCGGTCCGCCGGAAGAAGTGCTGGAAGAGCGTGCCGCCCGCGGTGGCCACGATGCTGACCACGCCGGCGCCGATGATCGTCCCGTACACACCGAGCTGCGACGCCAGCAGCGCGGCGGCCACGGCCGCGAGCGCGCTGCCCGCCACCTGGGGGACGCTCAGGTCCAGCCGTCCCCTCGGGGACGTTTCCTCTCGCTCGTCCTTTTCGTCCATATCCATACCTGGGTAGCCGATCTCATCCTCCTTGCACAGAGAAGAGACATTTGGGCGAAGCCAGGAGTTCCACTTACGGAGGTTCTGTGAGCCTCGCCACTCAACTCCCTTGCCACCGGAGAACTTCGCCGACGCCGCAACCCACCTCAGTGGCCCGAATGGAGTACTGTGGCGAATCCTGGCTCCGGCTTCCCGTCCGGTTGCCCGGACCACGGGAGGGGAGCCCGGAGGCGGTGCTCATCCCGGGGTGCCGCGTTTGGTCACTCTGAGTGGCCAACTGTGCACCGTCCCATAACGGCGCGTCACGGCACCTGCCCGACACGCCGGGTAACCCTGCAAGGTTGTGGCGTGCCGCACCTGAGCAGGCCACACTCGTCCAACGGGAGCAGCGACGCAACGTGACGTCGGCAGGCACCACCCGGGAGGTTCCCATGCCCGAACTGCGTGTCGTGGCCGTCAGCAACGACGGCACACGACTGGTGCTCAAGGCTGCAGACAGCACGGAATACTCGCTCCCCATCGACGAGCGACTCCGGGCAGCGGTACGCAACGACCGTGCCCGCCTCGGCCAGATCGAGGTCGAGAGCCACCTGCGGCCACGGGACATCCAGGCACGGATACGAGCCGGAGCCTCGGCTGAAGAGGTCGCCCAGACCGCCGGCATTCCGGTGGAGCGGGTGCGCCGCTTCGAGGGCCCGGTGCTGGCCGAGCGCGCCTTCATGGCGGAGCGGGCCAGGAAGACCCCGGTGCGGCGGCACGGCGAGAGCGCCGGACCGCAGCTCGGTGAGGCGGTCGCCGAGCGGCTGCTGCTGCGCGGTGCCGAGAAGGACACCGTCCTCTGGGACTCCTGGCGGCGCGACGACGGCACCTGGGAAGTCCTGCTGGTCTACCGGGTGGCCGGTGAGCCGCACTCCGCGAGCTGGACGTACGACCCGCCGCGGCGGCTCGTCCAGGCCGTGGACGACGAGGCACGGGCGCTGATCGGCGAGACCACCCAGCAGGAGACCCAGGAGCCGCAGGACTCGAAGGAGCCGCCGAGCTTCCCCTTCGTGCCGCGGATCGCCCGGCTGCCCAGGGACCGCCCGCTGGACCGGGCCCTCGAACGGCAGTTGGAGCGCCCCGACCGGCCGCAGGAGCGCGCCGCCGAACGGGCCGAGGAGGACCGGGACTCGCTGACCAGCCTGCTGGAGGCGGTACCGAGCTTCCGCGGCGACATGGTCGTGCCCGCGCCGCCGGCTGCTCCGCCGGAGACCGCTCCGGCGGAGCAGCCGGAGGAGCCGGCGGCCGAGGAGGCGGCTCCGCCCGCCGCGAGCGCGGGAGCGGGCTCCGCCTACGCGGACGTCCTGATGCCGCGGGCCGTCGCGGGCCACCGCGACCGGCTGGTCGGCACCACGGACCGGCAGGCCGAGGCGGACGGCGTCCGGCCGGGGCGCCGCGCGACGGTGCCCAGTTGGGACGAGATCGTCTTCGGCAGCCGCCGCAAGAAGCAGGAGTAGCCACAGCAGGCGACGGTAAGGGGCGGCGCACCGGGTGCGCCGCCCCTTACCTGTCGCTGCCGACCCCTGCCCGGAGGCCGGTCCCCGCCCTCGTGGATCAGCCCGGCTGCGGGCCGGTGGCCACCGGGCGGTCCGCGTCGGCCGTCCACTCGCTCCACGAGCCGACGTAGAGCGCGGCGGGGATGCCCGCGACGGCGAGCGCCAGCACCTGCTGCGCCGCCGAGACGCCGGAGCCGCAGTAGACGCCGACCTCGGCCGTGTCCTTGGCGCCCAACTCCGCGAAGCGGGCCGCCAGCACGTCGGCCGGCAGGAAGCGTCCGTCCTCGGCGAGGTTCTCCGTCGTCGGCGCGCTCACCGCGCCCGGGATATGGCCGGCGACGGGGTCGATCGGCTCCACCTCGCCCCGGTAGCGCTCACCGGCCCGTGCGTCGAGCAGCAGGCCGCGCCGGGCCAGCGCCGCCGCGTCGTCGGCGGTCAGCAGCGGCGTCGAACCGACCGCGGGGGTGAAGTCCCCGTGCTCCGGCTCCACCGAGCCGGTCTCCAGCGGCTGCCCGGCCGCGGTCCACGCGGCCAGCCCGCCGTCCAGCACCCGCACCCGCGTGTGACCGGTCCAGCGCAGCATCCACCAGGCGCGGGCCGCACCCCAGCCCTGCGCCGCGTCGTAGACGACCACGTCGCGGTCGGCGCTGACGCCGGCCGCGCGCATCGCGGCGCCGAAGACCTCCGGGTCGGGCAGCGGGTGGCGGCCGTTCGCGCCGGGCGGGCCGGCCAGCTCGGAGTCGAGGTCGACGTAGACCGCCCCGGGGATGTGGCCGGCCTCGTACTCCGGGCGGCCGGGAGGGGCGCCGAGCCGGTAGCGGACGTCCAGCACGGTGGTGCCGCTCAGCTCGCTCGCGAGTTCGGCTGCAGCGATAATGGGTTCCATACGTCCATTGTGGGCCTCGCACGCTGGACGTTCGACTGAAAGCCGTCGCGCGGCCGTCGTCCCGAAACGGATGCGGAACACCAAATCGGGCAGGATTCAGCACTTAGGGGTTGGATGCGGCGCGGCCGGGGGGCGCCGCGGGCCCGGTGATGGAACCATCGACTTCGGCACTCCCCCGTATGCCCCGCGCGCCGGCCCCGAGGAGAGAAATTCAATGACCGAGGTACCGAGCCGGCGTCCCCCCGGCACGCCCTGCTGGGTCAGCTTGATGGCACACGATCTCGAAGCGGCGCAGCGGTTCTACGGGGCCCTGTTCGGCTGGGAGTTCCACGAGGGCCCGCAGCACCTCGGCCCCTACGTCCGGGCCGAGCTGGGCGGCCGGCAGATCGCCGGGATCGGCGACGGCCCGAAGGACCGGCACCTGCCGGTGTCCTGGACGACCCTGCTGGCCTGCGACGACGCGGACGTCACCGCGGAGTTGATCCGCGAGTGCGGCGGCACGGTCGGGGTCGGGCCGCTGGACGCCGACCACGAGGGGCGGATGGCGGTGGCGGTCGACCCGTCGGGCGCGGTCTTCGGGATCTGGCAGGCGCAGCGGCACCCCGGCGCCGGCGTCATGGGCGAGCCGGGGACGCTGGCCTGGAACGAGTTGATCACGCGGGAGTCGTCCAGCGTCGAGAAGTTCTACACCGACGTCTTCGGCTACGAGACCGAGACGGAGGCCGCGCCGGACTTCGACTACCTCACCCTGCGGCTGAAGGGCCGGCCGGTGGCCGGGATCCACGGGGTCGGCCCGTCACTGCCCCGCGACCGGGGCGCGCACTGGATGACGTACTTCGCGGTGGCGGACACCGACGCGGCGGTCCGCCGGGTGGTCGAGCTGGGCGGCCGGGTGCTGCAGCCGGCCCGCGACTCGGGCTACGGGCGGCTGGCGACGGTGGCCGACCCCGAGGGCGCCGTCTTCACCGTCATCGACTCGGCCCGCTGACCCCGGCGGTCCGGTCCGCGATCCGGTCCGCAGGCCGGTCGCCGCTCCGGTCGCCGGCCTGGTCCACCGGCAGCACGTCCGGCGAGAGCGCCGCGGCCTGGGCGCTCGCCGCCGTCATCCGCCGGGTGTGGTGGCGGCGGCACAGCACCTCGTAACCCACCTCGCCCGCCGGGCGGTTGACGTCCCCGACGAAGACCTGCGCGCCCTCGACCACCATCTGGCCGTCTATGGTGCGGGCGTTGTGCGTCGCGCGGGCCCCGCACCAGCACAACGCCTCGACCTGCAGCACCTCGATGCGGTCGGCGATCTCGACGAGGCGCTGCGAGCCCGGGAAGAGCTTGGTCCTGAAGTCGGTGGTGATGCCGAAGGCGAAGACGTCCAGGCCCAGGTCGTCCACGATCCGGGCGAGCTGGTCGATCTGCGCGGGCGCGAAGAACTGCGCCTCGTCCACCAGGACGTAGTCGGCGCGGCCGCCGCCCGACAGGTGCGAGACCACGTAGCCGTAGAAGTCGACGTCGGCGGCGGCCTCGATCGCCTTGGTGGACAGCCCCAGCCGCGAGGAGAGCACGCCCTCGCCCGCCCGGTCGTCCCGGGTGAAGATCATGCCCTGCAGCCCCCGGGTCGAGCGGTTGTGCTCGATCTGAAGAGCGAGGGTGCTCTTTCCGCAGTCCATCGTTCCGGAGAAGAACACGAGCTCGGGCATGAGGAGGGCGACGGCCTTTCGGGGAGGACTCTGGGTGGGAAGGGGGTGCGCTGCGGATCAGGAGCGTACTTCGAGCAGCGGCACGTGCTGCTCGACGGGGGTCATCGAGCCGTGCAGGCCGACCATCTGGGACTCCCCCGACTCCGTGCGGTTGGCGACGATCGCGATGTCGTCGCGGGCGACGGCGATCACGTCGCCGATCCTGCCGAGCACCCGTGCGTCGACGGGGTCGCCGGGAGGGCCGAACCAGCCCGCCGCCACGGCCTCTTCACGGGTGGCGACCCACATCTGCTCGCCGAGCACCTCGCTCCACACCGCGTACACGTCGGCGGCGGCCCCCGGCACGGCGTAGACGTGGCGGGCCCGGGCCTCGCCGCCGAGGACGGCGACGCCGGCGCCCAGCTCCCAGTCCTCGTCGAAGTCGATCCGGGACTCGGGGTCGAACGGGATGTCGATCATGCCGTGGTCGGCGGTGATGTACAGCGCGGAGCGCGGCGGGAGCTGCTCGGCCAGCCGCTGGGCGAGCCGGTCGACCATCATCAACTGGCCGCGCCAGGCGTCGGAGTCGATGCCGTGCCGGTGGCCCATGGAGTCCAGCTCGCTGTAGTACGTGTAGACGAGCGTCCGGTCGGCGGCGCCGAGCCGGTCGGCCGCCAGGTCCATCCGCTCGTCGCCGGTGAGTCGGCCGTGGAAGGTGCCGCCGCTGAGCGCGATCTTCGTCAGCGGGGTGTGCTGGAAGCCGGGCGAGGACACCTGGCAGGTCGCGACCCCGGCGGCGTCGGCGAGCTGGAAGACGGTGGGGTACGGCTGCCACACGTGCGGGTCGGTCCACGGCTGCCAGCGCAGCTGGTTCATCAGCCGGCCCGAGGACGGGTCCAGGACGGTGTAGCCGGCGAGCCCGTGATGGGCCGGCGCCAGGCCGGTGCCGACCGAGGCGAGCGAGGTCGCGGTGGTGGACGGGAAGCCGGCGGTGAGCGGCTGCCCGGCGCCGCCGCGCGAGGTGTGCATCAGGGAGGCGAGAAAGGGCGCCTCCTGCGGGTGCGCGCGCAGCGCCTCCCAGCCCATGCCGTCGACCAGGAAGACGCAGACGCGGTCGGCGGGGGCCAGTTCGAGGCCGGTGGCGGGCATGCCGGGGACGGCGAGCCCGGCCGCGGCCGCGGGGAAGACGTCGCAGAGCGAGGCGGTGCCGTAGAGCGGTGCCGGTGCGGTACGCGGATCCAGGGGCGCGGGCTCGTAGGCGGGTACGGCGCGCGCCATCAGCGGTCGGCCGCCGTCGCCTCGGAGAGCGCCTGCGCGAAGGCCAGGGCCTGGCGGACGGCGTCCGGCCCGTCGCCGGCCTCGCTGACCCGCAGGGAGAGGTCGTCGGCGGTGGAGGAGCCGGTGTAGCCGTGGTCGGCGTCGCAGTTGGGGTCGCCGCAGGCGGCGGGCTCCAGGTCCAGCCGGCTGACCGCGCCCCAGCCGATGGTCAGCACGACCTCGCGCGGCAGCGTGCCCGGCACGTAGGCCTCGGGGTTGGCCACCACGCGGCTCACCACCACGGACGAGATCCGGCCGATCTTCACGGACTCGGTGGAGGTGGTCGCGTACGGGGTCGGGGAGGTGTCGTCGGCGGCCTGCTCGTCGGTGTGGCTGACGATGAAGCGGTGGTCGGTGATGACCAGCACCGTCACGTGCCGGCGCACCTCGTTCGCGTCGAAGGTCGTCTCCTGGTGGACCAGGTACGACGCCACCGGCTCGCCGCCCACCGCGGCCTCGACGGCCTCGGCCACCAGGGCCGGGTAGTAGCCGCTGCGCTCGATGGCCGTGCGCAGGCCCTGGGTCGTCATACCGGTCTTCGCCATGAGGTCCATCCTAAGGGCGGGCACCGCTCAGAAGGACGACAGTGCGCGTGGTCCCAGGTCGGTTCTGGCGGGCGGGCGGTCCAGGCGGACGGAGGCTCCGAGCACCGTGAGGCCGCGGGCCGCGACGACCACCGGCTCCAGGTCCACGGCGACCACTTCCGGGAGGTCGTCGACGAGCAGCGACACCCGCAGCAGCAACTCCTCCAGCGCGGCGGTGTCCACCGGCTCGCTGCCGCGCCAGCCGAAGAGCAGCGGGGCGGCCTTGATGGAGCGCACCAGTTCCGCCACGTCCCGGTCGGTGGCCGGCACCAGCCGGTGGGCGGTGTCCCCCAGCAGCTCCGAGGGGGCTCCGGCCAGGCCGAACGAGAGCACGGCGCCGACCGCCGGGTCGACCGTGGCGCGGACGACGGTGTCCACCCCGCGCGGCGCCATCGCCTGCACGACCAGCAGCAGCTCCTCCGGCTTGCCCAGGCGCGCGGTCAGCTCCTCGAAGGCGCGCCGCAGGTCGTCCTCGTCGGCGAGGTCGAGCCGGACGCCGCCCAGGTCGGCGCGGTGCCGCAGGTGCGGGGCCGTCGTCTTGAGCGCCACCGGGTAGCCGAGCCGCCGGGCGGCGGCGAGCGCGGCGGTGATCCCGGGCGCGGGCAGCGCGGACCGCACGGTGATCCCGTACCGCCCCAGCAGCGTGGCGGTGGCCGCGTCGTCGAGGACGACGCCGTGCTCGCCCCCGCTCTCCCCCGCGTCCAGCAGCCGGGCCACGTCGGCGGCCGCCGCGCTCTCCTCGATGTCCGCGAACTGCGGGACCCGGCCGGGCGTCCCGGCGCCCTTCCGCCACAGCGCGTACTCGGCGGCCTCGGCCAGCGCGCGCACCGCGCGGTCGGCGGCGGGGTAGGCCGGGACCCGCGCCCGGTCCGGCCCCTCGCCGGGGGCGACCGGGGCGCCCAGCCGGTCGGCCATCGTCTCCAGCGCGAGGTGGGCGACGACGACGGGTTTGGCCGCGCCGGCCGCCGCCTCGCGCAGCGCGTGGGCGAGGGCGGGGTCGTCGCCGGACTCCGGGTCGGGGGCGTCCTCGCAGCCGACCCGCGGGATGGCGGTGACGAGCACCGCGTCGCTCGCGTCGTCCGCCAGCGCCGCGGCCAGCGCGGTGCGGAAGTCGTCGGGAGCGGCCGACGTGGTGAGGTCGATCGGCGCGACCGGCCGCAGGCCCGCGGTCAGGGCCGCGTCGTAGGCGAGCAGCCCGAGGGAGTCGGAGTTGCCGAGGATCGCCAGCCGGGTGCCGCCCGGGATGGGCTGCAACGAGAGCAGCAGGCCCACGTCGAGGAGTTCGGTGACGGTGTCGACGCGGATCACCCCGGCCTGCCGGAACAGCGCGGAGACCGTGCTGTCCGGGATCCGGGTCGGGGACACGGCGTGTCCCGCCGGGGTGGTGCCGGAGTGCAGGGCGCCCTTGACGACCACGACCGGCTTGCTCGCGGCGGTCCGCCGGGCGAGCCGGGTGAACTTGCGCGGGTTGCCGAAGGATTCGAGGTACATCAGGACGGCGTCGGTGTCCGGGTCGTTGTGCCAGTACTGCAGCAGGTCGTTGCCGGAGACGTCGGCCCGGTTGCCCGCCGAGACGAACGAGGAGAGGCCGGCGCCGCGCCGGTGCAGCCCGGACAGCAGCGCGATGCCGATCGCGCCGGACTGGGTGAACAGCCCGAGCCGTCCGGTGGCCGGCACCTCGGGCGAGAGCGAGGCGTTGAGGCGCACGGCCTCGGCGGTGTTGATGATGCCGAAGGCGTTGGGGCCGATGACCCGCATGCCGTACGAGCGGGCCTGGCGCACCAGTTCGCGCTGCCGCTCCCGGCCCTCGGGGCCGGCCTCGGCGTAGCCGGCGGTGACCACGACCAGCCCCTGCACGCCGTTCTCCCCGCAGGCCGCGACGGCGGCGGGCACGTTCGCGGCGGGCACCGCGACGATCGCCAGGTCGACGGGTTCGGGGATGCCGGCGAGGGTGCGGTGGGCGCGGACGCCGTCGAGGGTGCTCTCGCCCTCGGGGAACGAGCTGTTGACCGCGTGCACCCGGCCGGTGAAGCCGCCCGCGACCAGGTTGCGCAGCAGGGTGCGGCCGACGCCGCCGGGCCGCCGGCTCGCGCCGATCACGGCCACCGAGCGCGGGGTGAGCAGCCGCTGCACCGAGCGCGCCTCGGCCCGGTGCTCGCGGGCCCGCATGACCTGGACCGACGCCTCGGTGGGCTCCAGGTCGAGTTCGAGGTGGACGACGCCGTCGGTGAAGCTGCGCTGCTGGGTGTAGCCCGCGTCGGTGAAGACCTTGACCATCTTGCGGTTGGCGGGCAGCACTTCGGCGATGAAGCGCAGGATGCCGCGCTCACGGGCGACCGCCCCGATGTGCTCCAGGAGCGCCGAGGCCACCCCGCGGCCCTGGTGGGCGTCCTGGACGAGGAAGGCCACCTCGGCGCGGTACGCGTCGCCGCTGGCCGGGCGGCCGTCGGCGTCGATGCGGTCGTAGCGGACGGTGGCGATGAACTCGTCGCCGACGGTGGCGGCCAGGCCCACGCGGTCGTCGTAGTCGTGGTGGGTGAAGCGGTGCACGTCCCGGTCGGAGAGCCGGGGGTAGGGCGCGAAGAAGCGGTAGTACTTCGACTCGTCGGAGACCTGCTCGTAGAAGTCCACGAGCCGCTGGGCGTCGTCGGGGCCGATGGGCCGGATGTGGGCGATGCCGCCGTCGCGCAGGACGACGTCCGCTTCCCAGTGCACCGGATAGGGGCGGGAGGCCGGAGTCGTCATGGGGTCAGGGTAGCGACCTCGTGCGCCCGGCCGGCTCGATGCTGTCCGGGCGCGTCCGTCTGGCGTCGGCTCCCCGCAGCGGGCAGGCTGAGCTGCGTCGAGGTGTCTGAGCAGTCTTCTCCCCGTGCGAAACTGGTCTAGACAACAGGAACGACCTGAAGGGCTACACCATGGTTGAGCGCCGTGTCACCGTCGGCTGGGCCGAGGGCCTGCACGCCCGCCCCGCTTCACTCTTCGTCCGCGCGGTGACCGCCGCCGGCGTCCCGGTGACGATCGCGAAGGCGGACGGCAACGCCGTCAACGCCGCCTCGATGCTGGCCGTGCTCGGCCTGGGCGCGCAGGGCGGCGAGCCGGTCGTGCTCGCGTCGGAGGCCGAGGGCGCCGACGCCGCACTCGACCGGCTGGCCAAGCTGGTCTCCGAGGGTCTCGAGGAGCTCCCCGAGGCCGTCTGAACCCCTGGGCGCATGCCCGTGCGGGAATGGGCGGGGCCGCGTTGTCCGACGGGATAACGCGGCCCCGCCTTTTCCATTCCGCGCGCCGTTTCCGGGCGCGTTGAAGAGTACGTTTCCGGCTCCGTTTCCGAGCGCCGATAATTCTGCCCACTTGTATACGGCGCCATTGTTAATTCCTCCGGCGCGCCGCGTATACAGGATGTTTCGGAGTTCTCACCGCGACCGCGCGCTCCACATGTCCGGCGGAGATCCTGCGGGCCCGCTCCGCGTCGCCGCGGGCCACCGCGTCGACGATGGCGCCGTGCTCCTCCCAGGACTCGACGGCCCGGCCGGGCTCGCCCTCGCCGTACACCCAGGCGATCTTGTGCCGCAGCTGGGTGAGCAGGGCGGCCAGGGTGGCGCTGCCCGAGGCCTGGGCGAGCGTCTCGTGGAACCAGCCGTTCAGCGACGGCAGGTCCGACAGCTGGCCCTGCTGGGACCGCTCCTGGCCCAGCCGCACCAGCCCGCGCAACACCTTGAGGTGGGCGTCCGTGCGCCGCTGGGCGGCCCGCGCGGCCCCCAGCGGCTCCAGCAGCCCGCGGATCTCCAGCAGGTCGGCCGCCTCCTGCTCCGTCGGCTCCGCGACGGAGGCGCCC
Organism: Streptomyces sp. NPDC006733; assembly: GCF_040636125.1. NCBI lineage: Bacteria > Bacillati > Actinomycetota > Actinomycetes > Kitasatosporales > Streptomycetaceae > Streptomyces > Streptomyces sp. NPDC006733. The sequence goes on from NZ_JBEYJD010000028.1 coordinate 22,756, forward strand.
GCGTGCCGCCGGGTCCTGACGAACCCCTCGGACTCCAGCGTGCGCAGCGCCTCGCGCACCGGGACCCGGGAGACGCCGTAGCGCCTCGCCAGCAGCTCCTCGGTGAGCCGGCTGCCCGGCGGGTAGAAACCGCCGACGATGTCGTCACGGATCGCGGTGCACACGACCTGTGCGGAGATACGGCGCCCCGCGCCGTCCGTCCCGTTCACACCCGATTCCGCATCGCCGGTCTCCATTCATTTCCCCGTATTCTTCGGCGACTCTATTCCAGCACATCCGCGATTCCGACCGCAGTCCAGAATTCATGGATTATTTTTGGACAGCACGGCGGCACCGCGCCACGGCAGCACGAAGGCCCCGGCGGGGAGCCGGGGCCTTCGAGGGGGGACGGGAGTGCTGGGATCCGGGAGGGATCAGATGGCGACGCCGTGCGAGCGCAGGTACGCCTCGGGGTCGATGTCCGAGCCGTACTCGGCCGTGGTGCGGGCCTCGAAGTGCACGTGCGGTCCCGTGACGTTGCCGGTCGCGCCGGACAGGCCGATCTGCTCGCCGGTGGTGACGGTCTGGCCGACCGACACGCTGAGCGAGGACAGGTGGGCGCAGAGCGTGTAGATGCCGTCGCTGTGGCGGATCACGACGTTGTTGCCGTAGGCCGAGTCGAAGCCCGCGGTGACGACGGTGCCGGCGCCGACGGCGTGCACCGGGGTGCCGGTGGACGCGGTGAAGTCGACACCGGTGTGGTAGCCGGAGGACCACATGGAGCCGGCGACCTTGTACTCGGTGCCGATGCCGCTGTCGACGGGCAGCACGAAGGAGTTGAGCTTCCTGCGCTCCTCGTCACGGGCGGCGCGGGCCTGGGCCACGCGCTCGGCCTCGCGGTCCGCCTTGGCCTTCGCCTCGGCGGCGGCCTTCTTCGCGGCGGCGTCGGCCAGCCGCTTCGCCTCGTCCGCCTTGCGCTTGGCCTCGGCGGCCTTGCGCTTGGTCTCGTCGGCCGCCTTGTGCTGGGCGGCGGCCTGGGCGGCGAGGGAGTCGGCGAGGCTGTCCGAGGCGGTGACGGCGCGGGCGAACGCGATGTCCTCGATCGCCTGGGGAGCGACGTCGCCCGGCGTGGAGAGCGCGGTGGCGGCGGTGGCCCCGAAGGTGCCGGCCGCGGTCAGGACCGCGACGCCGGCCAGGGTGGTCCCGGTGCGCAGAGCGGCACGACGGGGACGGCGGTGCTTCCCGCTGGGCGCGGGCAGAACGTTGAACGCCATGGGTGCGGCGAGATCCTTTCCTTCCTTCTCGCCTACCGGGTTAGCTGACGGGTTCGGAGCAGGAAGGTCTCCTACGGGCTGCCCCGCACGGCGGGGTCGGCCCGATTCACCCCAGGGACGTGGGTCCCCGGCTCCCCAGGCTCGCGCCTGACGGGGACTCGGCGATCACTGCCCGGTTGCCGCAGGACGCGGCGGATGGTGACGGGCAGCAGGAGGACGCTAATCGGACCGCCCGGGTTACGCCAAACAGATCAGGTGATTTGTTGCGTTCGCCACAAGGACGGTTTGCGGGCCGATAAAGATCCAAAACGCCCGGAACCCCGGCGTCCCAAGGGGAGCGCCGGGGTTCCGCCGGCTGTCGCGGCCGGAGCCGGTCAGCCGGCCGCGATGACCTTCACCGGGCCGAGGCCCAGCTCCGTGACGGGCCCCTCGATCGCCGAGGCGTCGCCCACCAGGACGACGACCATGCGCTCCGGCGGGAAGGCGCTGACCACCGCGGCGGTCGCCTCCACGGTGCCGGTCCGCGCCAGGCGCGCGTACATCTGCGCCTGGAAGTCGTCCGGCAGGAACTGCTCGACCTGGTCGGCGAGCGTGCCGGCGACGGCCGCGGCCGTCTCGTAGCGCAGCGGGGCGACACCGACGAGGTTCTGCACGGCGACGTCGCGCTCGTCGTCGGTCAGCCCCTCGGCCGCCAGGGTGCGGATGACCTGCCAGGCGTCGGCCAGCGCGGGTCCGGTGACCTCGGTGGCCACCGAGCCGCTGATGGCGAGCAGCGAGGCGCCGGTGCCCTCCGGGGTGGACAGCAGCACCTGGCCGAAGGCCCGCACGCCGTACGTGTAGCCCTTCTCCTCGCGCAGCACCCGGTCCAGGCGGGAGGTCAGGGTGCCGCCCAGGCAGTACGTGCCGAGCACCTGCGCCGGCCAGACCGGGTCGTGCCGGTCGGAGCCGGTGCGGCCGATCAGCAGCTGCGTCTGCACCGCTCCCGGCCGGTCCACGATCACCACGCGCGCGGTGTCGTCGGAGGTGATCTGCGGCAGCGGGCGCGGCTGCGCGGTCGAGCCGGTCCATTCACCGAGCGTCTCGTCCAGCAGCGCGACCAGGTCGATGCCGGTCAGGTCGCCGACGACGACGGCCGTGGTGGTGGCGGGGCGCACGTGCGCCTCGTAGAACGCCCGGACGGCCGCCGCGTCGATCCGCGCCACCGTCTGCTCGGTGCCCTGGCGCGGGCGGGAGCAGCGCAGGTGCGCGGGGAACAGCTCGGCGGACAGCGCCATGGAGGCGCGGCGGGCCGGGTTGGCCAGCTCGTGCGGGATCTCGTCGAGGCGGTTGTTGACCAGCCGCTCGACGTCGCTGTCCGGGAACGCCGGGGCGCGCAGGGCGTCCGCCAGCAGCCCGAGGGCCTTGTCGAGGCGGGAGGCCGGGACCTCCAGGGAGACCCGGACGCCCGGGTGGTCGGCGTGCGCGTCCAGGGTGGCGCCGCAGCGCTCCAGCTCGGCGGCGAACTCCTCCGCGGTGAGCTTGTCGGTGCCCTCGGAGAAGGCGCGGGCCATGATCGTGGCCACGCCGTCCAGGCCCTCGGGCTCCGCGTCCAGCGGCGCCGACAGCAGCACCTCCACCGCGACGACCTTCTGGCCGGGGCGGTGGCTGGTGAGCACGGTCAGCCCGTTGCCGAGCGTGGAGCGGTCGGGGGCCGGGAAGGCCCACGGCTTGGGGGCGCCGGGCTGCGGCTGGGGGTGGAACGTCATGGTCGCGGCGACGTCGGTCACTGGTCCGCGCCTTCCTGCTCGGTCTCTTCGGCCGCCTCGTCGGGCGAGCCGGTGGGCTCGTAGACCAGGACGGCTCGGTTGTCGGGGCGCAGCCGGGCCGCGGCGACGGCCCGCACTTCCTCCGGAGTGATCTCCAGCACCCGCTGGACGGCGGTGAGCGCCAGCTGCGGGTCGCCGTAGAGCACCGCGAAGCGGCACAGCTCGTCGGCCCGGCCGCCCACGGTCGCGAGCCGGTCCAGCCACTCGCGCTCCAGCTGGGCCTGGGCCCGCTCCATCTCCTGCGGGGTGGGGCCCTCGGCGGCGAAGCGGGCCAGCTCCTCGTCGACGGCCGCCTCGATGTCGGTCAGCTCGGCGCCGCTGGACGCCTTGACGTCCAGCCAGCCCAGCGACGGGGCGCCGGCCAGCCGCAGCAGGCCGAAGCCGGCCGCCACGGCGCTGCGGTCGTGCCGCACCAGCCGGTTGTGCAGCCGGGACGACTCGCCGCCGCCGAGCACCGTCAGCGCCAGGTCGGCCGCGTCGGACTCCCGGGTGCCGTCGTGCGGCAGCCGGTACGCGGCCATCAGGGCGCGGGAGGGCACGTCCTCCTCGACGACCTCGCGCAGCTGCCCGCCCATCACGTCGGGCAGCGACCCGTCGCGGGGGGTGGGCTTGCCGTCGTGGCCGGGGATGGTGCCGAAGTACTTCTCGACCCACGCCAGCGTCTGCTCCGGGTCGATGTCGCCGACCACGGCCAGCACCGCGTTGTTCGGCGCGTAGTACGTGCGGAAGAAGGCCCGCGCGTCCTCCAGGGAGGCCGCGTCCAGGTCGGCCATCGAGCCGATCGGGGTGTGGTGGTACGGGTGGCCGTCCGGGTAGGCCAGCGCGGTCAGCCGCTCGAAGGCCGTGCCGTACGGCACGTTGTCGTACCGCTGGCGGCGCTCGTTCTTGACGACGTCGCGCTGGTTCTCCAGGCTCTCCTCGTCCAGCGCGGTGAGCAGGCTGCCCATCCGGTCGGCCTCGAGCCACAGCGCCAGTTCCACCTGGTGGGCCGGCATCGTCTCGAAGTAGTTGGTGCGTTCGAAGCTGGTGGTGCCGTTGAGCGAACCGCCCGCGCCCTGGACCAGCTCGAAGTGACCGTTGCCCTGCACACTGGCCGAGCCCTGGAACATCAAGTGCTCGAACAGGTGGGCCAGTCCGGTCCGGCCTTTCACCTCATGACGGGAACCGACGTCGTACCAGAGGCACACCGAGGCGACCGGGGTGAGGTGGTCCTGGGAGAGCACCACACGCAGGCCGTTCGCCAAACGGTGTTCGGTTGCTGTCAGGCCGTCGGAGTCCTGCGGCGGTGTGCCGTCCGACGTGGCCGTGAGACCCATGGGCAAGCTGTCCTTCCGGTCGTATGCACGTGTCGTGGTCGAGTGCTGACACTCTAGGCAAGCGTGCCGACACCACGCGAAGTTCCCGCTCACGGCACGCTTATGCCGGGCGGTGGTCACCAGTGTCAGCGGGCCGGTCCACAATGGTCCGCGTCAGCCCCGTCCAGGTCCAGGAAAAGGAGCAGCAGCCGCGATGGCCCGCCGCACCACGAAGACCCCACCTCCCGACGACTTCGAGGAGCGCATCCTCGACATCGACGTCGTCGATGAGATGCAGGGCTCCTTCCTCGAGTACGCCTACTCGGTCATCTACTCGCGCGCCCTGCCCGACGCCCGTGACGGGCTCAAGCCCGTGCACCGGCGCATCGTCTACCAGATGAACGAGATGGGGTTGCGCCCCGACCGCGGCTACGTGAAGTGCGCCCGCGTGGTCGGCGAGGTGATGGGCAAGCTGCATCCGCACGGCGACGCCTCCATCTACGACGCCCTCGTCCGCATGGCGCAGGGATTCTCCATGCGCCTGCCGCTCGTCGACGGGCACGGGAACTTCGGTTCCCTGGGCAACGACGACCCGCCCGCCGCGATGCGCTACACCGAGTCGCGGATGGCCGGGGCCGCCACGCTGATGGTGGAGTCCATCGACGAGGACACCGTCGACTTCTCGCCCAACTACGACGGCCAGGAGATGGAGCCGGTCACGCTCCCGGCCGCCTATCCGAACCTGCTGGTCAACGGCGCTTCCGGGATCGCGGTCGGCATGGCGACGAACATGCCGCCGCACAACCTCGGCGAGGTCATCGCCGCGGCCCGGCACCTGATCAAGCACCCGGGCGCCGACCTCGAGACGCTGATGCGCTTCGTGCCGGGCCCCGACCTGCCCACCGGCGGCCGCATCGTCGGCCTGGCCGGCGTGCGGGACGCGTACGAGAACGGCCGCGGCACGTTCAAGATCCGTGCCACCGTCTCGGTCGAGGACACCTCGCCGCGCCGCAAGGGCCTGGTCGTCACCGAGCTGCCGTTCACGGTCGGCCCGGAGAAGGTCATCGCCAAGATCAAGGACCTGGTCGGCGCGAAGAAGCTCCAGGGCATCGCCGACGTGAAGGACCTCACCGACCGGTCGCACGGCCTGCGGCTGGTGATCGAGGTCAAGAACGGCTTCCACCCCGAGGCCGTGCTGGAGCAGCTCTACAAGCTGACGCCGATGGAGGAGTCCTTCGGCATCAACAACGTGGCGCTGGTCGACGGGCAGCCGCTCACGCTGGGCCTCAAGGAGCTGCTGGAGGTCTATGTCGACCACCGCTTCGAGGTGGTCAGGCGCCGCAGCGAGTTCCGCCGCACCAAGCGCCGGGACCGGCTGCACCTGGTCGACGGCCTGCTCGTGGCCCTCATCGACATCGACCAGGTCATCGCGCTCATCCGGTCGAGCGACAACTCGGCGCAGGCCAAGGAGCGGCTGATCGCCCACTTCGGGCTGTCGGAGATCCAGACCCAGTACATCCTGGACACCCCGCTGCGCCGGCTCACGCGGTTCGACCGCATCGAGCTGGAGTCCGAGCGCGACCGGCTCAACGCCGAGATCGAGGCGCTGACGGTGATCCTGGAGTCGGACGCCGAGCTGCGCAAGCTGGTCTCCAACGAGCTGGCGGCGGTGGCCAAGCAGTACGGCACCGACCGCCGCACGGTCCTGCTGGAGTCGGCCGGCTCGCCGGTCTCCTCCGTCCCGCTGGAGGTCGCCGACGACCCCTGCCGGGTGCTGCTGTCCTCGACGGGGCTGCTCGCGCGGACCGCCAACGGCGAGGAGTTCGACGACAGCGAGGGCAAGCGCGCCAAGCACGACGTCATCGTCTCCGCGGTGCCGACCACCGCGCGCGCCGACGTCGGCGCGGTCACCTCCGCCGGCCGGCTGCTGCGGCTCACCGTGATCGACCTGCCGATGATGCCGGACACCCATGGGGCGCCGAACCTGGCGGGCGGCGCGCCCGTCTCGGAGTTCCTGTCCCTGGAGGCCGGCGAGCGGGTGCTGTGCCTGACGACGCTCGACGAGTCCTCGCCGGGGCTCGCGCTCGGCACCGAGCAGGGCATCGTCAAGCGGGTGGTCCCGGACTATCCCGCGAACAAGGACGACCTGGAGGTCATCGGCCTGCGGGACGGCGACCGGGTGGTGGGCGCCGTGGAGCTGCGCACCGGCGAGGAGGACCTGGTCTTCATCACCGACGACGCCCAGCTGCTGCGGTACCCGGCTTCGCAGGTGCGCCCCCAGGGGCGCCCGGCGGGCGGCATGACCGGCATCAAGCTGACCGACGGGGCGAAGGCGATCTCCTTCACGGCCGTCGACCCGGCCGGGGACGCGGTGGTGTTCACGGTGGCCCGCGCCGACGGCACGCTCGACGGCTCGGTCCAGGGCACGGCCAAGCTCACCCCCTTCGAGCAGTACCCGCGCAAGGGCCGGGCGACCGGCGGGGTGCGCTGCCAGCGCTTCCTGCGCGGTGAGGACGGTCTGGTGCTCGCCTGGGCGGGCGCGGTCCCGGCCCGCGCCGCGACGGCGACGGGCATGCCGGCCGACCTGCCCCCGAAGGACCCCCGCAGGGACGGTTCCGGCGTGGCGCTGGCCAAGCCGATCACGGTGGTGGCCGGACCGGTCTGATCAGCGGTTCCGCCGGAAGGCGGCTCGCAGGGCGCGGCGCCGTCGGTGCCGCGCCCTGTCGCGCTGCGGTTAGGCTGCCCTGTGTGAGTACGTGCACGAACGCTTCGGCGGAGCTGGCCGAACCGCTCGCCGCCACCGCCGCCACCGCCAGGACCTGGCTCCTGCTCGAACAGGCCGGCCCCTGGGGGGCGAAGGCCCTCACCTCCAGCCATCTCGACCCGGCGGTGGGCCGCGCCCTGGAGAAGGCCGCGAAGGGCACGGACGTCAGGGTCGCGCTGATCCGGCGGCCCGGCCGCCACGCGGACCACCGCGTCCCGCCCTCCCGGCGCCGGGTGATCGTCTCCCACACCGTCCCCGGCCGGTCCTGGGTCCGGCAGGACGTGACCGCCGACCCCGCCGCCCTGCTGGAGCTGGACTTCGCGGCCCTGGGCGCCGGCGACCACGGGGGGTTCGGGGAGCCGCACGGGGAGCCGGTCGCGCTCGTCTGCACCAACGGCAGGCGGGACCGCTGCTGCGCGCTGCACGGCCGCCCGCTGGCCGCGCGGCTGGCCGCCGAGGGCGGCGGCGACGTCTGGGAGATCACGCACATCGGCGGCCACCGCTTCTCCCCCACCATGCTCGTCCTGCCGACCGGCTACGCCTACGGGCGGATCGACGCGGAGCAGGCCCACCGGGTGCTCAAGGCGGCGCGCGACGACCGGGTCGCGCTCGACGGCTGCCGCGGCGCCTCGGCGTGGGAGCGGCCGGGCCAGGCCGCCGACCTCGCGGTGCGCGCCCTGACCGGCGAGGACCGCGCGCGGGCGCTGGCCGTCGAGCGGACGGAGGGCTCGTCGCCGTCCTGGACGGTGCGCGTGGCGCACACCGACGGCCGGGCCTGGGACGTCGCCGTCACCGGGACCGCGGCGCTGCCGCCGCGCCCGGAGAGCTGCGGAGCGGCCCTCGGCTCACCCGCCCGGATGGATGTCACGGGGATCGAGGCGGTGGCCGGGGGCCGCTGACCGCGGCGGCGTCGGGGACGCGGCTCAGCCGGCCTTCTTCACGAACTCCGAGGTGTAGGTCTTCTCCAGGTCCACCGTGGCGTGCTGCAGGGCCGGGTTGAACGCCTTGAGGACCTTCTCGACGGTCTGCGGGCCGTCGGGCGGCATGACCCCGTCCTTGGTGAACATCGGCAGCGTCGCCTTGATCGACTGCGCGTACAGCTCCTTGCCGCCCTGCGCGTAGTCGGCCGGCATCTTCGCGGCGATCTCCTCCGGGGTGTGCGTGGACATCCAGGAGAGGGTCTTGACGAAGGCGTTGGCCATCTTCTGCACGGTCGCCTTGTGGCCGTTCACCCAGTCGGTGCTCATGTAGAGGCTGGACGACGGGTAGAGGCCGCCGAGGGCCGCCTTCGACCCCTCGGGGGTGCGCATGTCGTACAGCACCTTGCCGATGCCCTTGTCGAGGATCTGCGCGACGGTCGGGTCGGTGGTCATACCGCCCTGGATCGAGCCCTGCTGCAGGGCCGCGATGAACGTCTGGCCGGCGCCGACGGCGACCGGGGTGAAGTCGCTGACGTCCACGCCGTTCTTGACGGCGAGGTACTTGGTGAGGAAGTCGGTGGAGGAGCCGAGGCCCGTCACCCCGAGCTTCTTGCCCTTGAAGTCCTTGGCCGACGAGATGTCGCCGGCCGCCTTGGTGGAGACGACCTCCACCTCGCCGGGGGCCTGCGCCAGCTGCACCACCGACTCGATGGTCTTCCCCTTGACCTGCAGATCGAGGGTGTGGTCGTAGAACCCGACGACGCCCTGCACGTCGCCGGAGACCAGCGAGGTGGTGGCCTGCACCCCGGCGGGCTCGGTGAGCAGCGTGACGTCCAGGCCCTCGGCCTTGAAGAAGCCGAGCTGCTGGGTGAGCATCGCGGGCAGGTAGATGACCTTGTCCAGGCCGCCCACCATGATCTTGACCTTGCCGTTGTCGCCCGCCGCCGAGGAGTCGCCGCCGCAGGCGGTGAGGGTGGTGAGGGCGAGCGCTCCGGCGACCGCGGCCGCGGAGATTCTGGCCATGCTGCGCATGTTCACGTCCTTGTGAGGGTGCTGCGAAAGGGGAGGGGGGAATGTCGTGTTCGGGGGACGGTGTCTCAGGGGCGCGGGCTCAGCGGTCGGCGCCCGGCTGCTCCGGCTTCCAGCGGAACAGCCGCTTCTCGCCGAAGGTCAGCAGCCCTTCGGCCAGCAGCGCCACCACGGCGAGGATCACCATGGCCGCGTACACCCCGGCCGCGTTGAAGGTGCCCTGCGAGGCGGAGACCAGCAGGCCCAGGCCCTTGGTCGCGCCGATGTACTCGCCGACGATGGCGCCGATCAGCGCGAAGCCGAACGAGACGTGCAGGCTCGTGAAGATCCAGGACGTGGCGGACGGGATGACCACCTGCAGCGTCACGCGGCGGTTGGAGGCGCCGAGGATGCGCGCGTTGGCGACCAGGTTGCGGTCGACCTCCCTGGCTCCCTGGAAGGCGTTGAAGAAGACCGGGAAGAAGACCAGGACGACCGCGGAGGCGACCTTGGACGCCGGGCCGAGGCCGAACCAGATGAGGAAGATCGGCGCCAGCACGATGCGCGGCAGGGCGTTGAGCACCTTGATGTACGGGCCGAGCACGTCGGCCAGGAAGCGCACCCGGCCGAGCACGATGCCCAGCAGCACGCCGGCGACGACGCCGATGATCCAGCCGAACAGCGCCTCGTAGAGCGTGTACCAGATCTGCTCCCACAACGAGCCCTGCGCGGTGCCGTGCAGCGCCCACTGCCGGATCTGGTCCCAGATCTTCGACGGCATCGAGAAGTTGAACGGGTCGATGATCCCGGTGCGGGCGAACCACTCCCACAGGCCGATCACGGCGACGAGCAGCAGCAGCCGGGTCCCGTAGACCAGCGCCCGGCGGTTGCGGGCGGCCCGCGCCCTGGCCCGGGTGCGCTCGTTGGGAGCCGCGGCGGGGCCGTCCTTCGTGGTCACGGCCTCGGTGACGGTGCTGGTGGCGGTGCTGGTGGCGGCTTCAGGCGGCATGGCCGGCTCCCCTCTCGCGGGTGATGCGGACCTCTTCGCCCAGCGACGACCAGATCTCCCGGTAGATCTCCAGGAACCGCGGTTCCATCCGGACCTCCTCGACCTTGCGGGGCCGGGGCAGGTCGATCGTGAAGACCTCCTTGACGGTCGCGGGCCCGGCCGTCATGACCACGACCTTGTCGGCCAGTGCGATGGACTCCTCCAGGTCGTGCGTGACGAACACGACCGAGGAGCCGGTGCCCGCCCACAGCTCCAGCAGCTCGTCCGACATCAGGGCCCGGGTCTGGACGTCGAGCGCCGAGAAGGGCTCGTCCATCAGCAGGATCTCGGGGTCGTTGACGAAGGTCGCGGCGAGCGCCACGCGCTTGCGCTGGCCGCCCGACAGCTGGTGCGGATAGCGGTCCTCGAAGGACGTCAGGCCCACCCGGGCCAGCCACTCGCGGGCCCGTTCCCTCGCCTCGGCCCTGGGTGTGCCGCGGAAGCGGGGGCCGGCCATCACGTTGGACAGCACGGTGCGCCAGGGGAAGACGGCGTCCTGCTGGAAGACGAACCCGACCTTGTCGCCGATGCCGCGGACCGGCTCGCCGGCCACCAGCACCTCGCCCTCGGTCGGCTCCTCCAGGCCGCTGACCAGGGTCAGCGTCGTGGACTTGCCGCATCCGGTCGGTCCGACGACCGCGACGAACTCGCCGCGCTCCACGGTCAGGTCCAGGTCGCGCACGGCGGTGTGCAGCGCCCCGGACGGGGTCCTGAACGCCTTGCTCGCTCCCCGCAACTCGATGGCGGGACTCGTTTGACTGCTCATGGGCCGGGACGTTAGGTGCGGCCCGGGGCCCGGCGGGAGCCTTGTGAGCACAGGGCGCCTTCTGCCCACAACCGCCGTTCTGCTCGTTCTGCTCGCTCCCTCGCAACGAAAGGGAAACGGAGTCTGTGCATCCGCCTCTGTGGCGTTTACGTTGCGTTCACCGCCGGGACACGGCGGCCCTCCAGGCCCCGCCCCCACCACCCCAGGGAGACCGCATGCGCATCCGGTGGCCGCGCCGCGTCTCCGCGCAGGTCCTGCTGACCCAGGTGGCGATCACCACCGGGGTCACCCTGCTGGCCACCGCGCTCTTCCTCGCCCCGCTCAGCCACCAGCTCGACGACCAGGCGATGCGCCGCGCCCTGTCCATCGCGCAGACCGCCGCGGCGGAGCCCCGGCTCGCGGACGCGCTGCTCTCCTCGGCACCCACCGCCGACGGCCCGGTGCAGGCCGAGGCCGAGCGGATCCGCCTCGCCACCCGCGCCGAGTACGTCGTCGTGATGGACCTGCACGGCACGCGCTGGTCGCACACCACGCAGGACCGGATCGGCGAGCACGTCTCCACCGACCCCGGCGGGGCGCTGGCCGGCGAGGACGTCATGCAGATCGACAACGGCACCCTGGGCCGCAGCGCCCGGGGGAAGACGCCGCTGCGCGACCGGGACGGCCGGATCGTCGGCGCGGTCTCCGTCGGCATCGCCTACGACAGCGTCCGCGAACGGCTGCTCGGCGCCGTCCCCGGGCTGCTGCTGTACGCGGCCGCCGCGCTCGCGGTGGGCGTGCTGGCCGCGTTCGGCGGCTCCCGCCGGCTGCAGCGCCGCACGCACGGGCTCGCGTTCGCCGACATCTCCTCGCTGCTCGACGAGCGCGAGGCGATGCTGCACGGCATCCGGGAGGGCGTCGTGGCGCTCGACCGCCAGGGCAGGGTCCGGCTCGTCAACGACGAGGCCGGCCGGCTGCTCGGGCTCGGGCCCGACGCCACCGGGCACGTGCTGGACGACGTCCTGCCGCCGGGCCGTACCGCGGACGTGCTGACCGGCCGGGTCGAGGGAACCGACCTGTTGACGGTGAGCGGCGGCCGGGTGCTGGTCACCAACCGGATGCCGACCGGCGACGGCGGCGCGGTCGCCACCCTGCGCGACCGGACCGAGCTGGAGCTGCTGGGCCGGGAGCTGGACAGCACGCACGGCCTGCTGGACGCGCTGCGCGCCCAGGACCACGAGCACGCCAACCGGCTGCACACCCTGCTGGGCCTGCTGGAGCTGGGGCTGCACGACGAGGCGGTGGAGTTCGTCGTGGAGGTCGCCGACACCCACCGCTCGTCCGCGGAGCAGATCGCGCAGCAGGTGCGGGACCCGCTGCTGGCGGCCCTGCTCGTCGGCAAGGCGGCCATCGCCGCCGAACGCGGGGTGGCGCTGCGGATCTCCGCCGCGACCGGGATGCCCGACCGCGCCGTCGACCCCCGCGACCTGGTGACCGTGCTGGGCAACCTCATCGACAACGCCCTCGACGCGGCCGCCGCGCACCGCACCGCCGCCTCCTTCGTGGAGGTCGAGCTGCGGACCGAGGAGGAGACGACCGCCGTGCTGCGGGTCTGTGACACCGGCCCCGGGGTGCCGCCCGAGGCGCGCGACCTGATCTTCACCGAGGGCTGGTCCACGAAGGAGCGCCCCGCCCACCGCGGCCGCGGGCTGGGCCTGGCGCTGGTCAGGCGGCTCGCCGAGCGGTACGGCGGCATCGCCCGGGTCACCGCCCGCGCGGGCGGCGGCGCGGTCTTCACCGTGGTGCTGCCCGAGGCGCTGGTCGCCGAGGACGTCACCGGCCACCGCCCCGGCCGGCCCACCGCATCCGTTCGGCCCGGGGAACCGGTCCGGTCCGGGGAACTCGTCGCCGCGAGGGAGACACGATGATCGAGGTACTGGTCGTGGACGACGACTTCCGCGTCGCCGAGATCAACGCGGCCTACGTGGCCAAGGTCCCCGGCTTCCGGGTGGCCGGCCGCGCGCACACCGCCGCCCACGCGCTGGCGACCCTGGAGCGCACCCGGATCGACCTGATCCTCCTCGACCACTACCTGCCCGACGAGACGGGGCTGACGCTGGTGCGGCGGCTGCACCAGCTCGGCCACCACGCCGACGTGATCATGGTGACCGCCGCCCGCGACGTCGCGACGGTCCAGGCCGCGATGCGGTACGGGGCGCTGCAGTACCTCGTCAAGCCGTTCACGTTCGCCGGGCTGCGGGCGAAGCTGGACGGGTACGCGGCGCTGCGCCGCACCCTGGACGGGGTCGGCGGCGCGGGCGAGGCCGGCCAGGAGCAGGTCGACCGGATCTTCGGCGCGCTGCGGAGCGCGGGAGCGGCCTCCGCCGAGCTGCCCAAGGGCCACTCGGCGCCGACCGCGGACCTGATCCGCCGGGTGCTGCGCGAGGCCGGGCATCCGCTGTCCGCCCAGGAGGTCGCCGAGCTGGCCGGGCTGAGCCGCTCCACGGCGCAGCGCTATCTGAAGTACCTGGAGCAGGCCGGAAGGATCGGCCTGACGCTCAAGTACGGCGACACCGGCCGCCCCGAGCACCGTTACGCCTGGTCGGCGGCGGACTGACGGGGCAGCACCGGTTGCCCGGGGGCCGCGTCCCACGGCTCCCGCAGCGCCCGGGGGGCCGCGTCACACCGCTCCCGCGCCGGTGAGGGAACGGACCTCCGTCTCCGCGAACCGGCCCTCGTCGCCGGGTTTCGGGGAGAGCACGGTGCCCAGCCAGCCGGCCAGGAAGCCGAGCGGGATGGAGACCAGCCCGGGGTTCTCCAGCGGGAAGAGGTGGAAGTCCACCCCGGGGAAGAGCGCGTCGGGGCGTCCGGAGACGACGGGCGACAGCACGACCAGGACCAGCGCGGGGAGCAGTCCGCCGTAGATGGCGCAGACCGTCCCCCTGGTGGTGAAGCGGGGCCAGAACAGCGAGAACAGCAGCGCGGGCAGGTTCGCCGAGGCGGCCACCGCGAAGGCGAGGCCCACGAGGAAGGCGACGTTCTGCCCCTGCGCGAACAGGCTCAGCGTGATGGCGACCGCGCCGATCCCGACGGCGGCGAAGCGCGCCACCCGCACCTCCTCGTTCCCGGTCGCAGGGCCCGCGTGCCGGCCGGCGCGGCGCAGCGTGGCGTACAGGTCGTGCGCGACGGAGGCGGACGAGGCCAGGGTGATGCCCGCGACCACCGCCAGGATCGTGGCGAAGGCCACCGCGCCGACGACGGCGAACAGCACCGTGCCGCCCGTGGAGCCCGCTCCCCCGCCCAGGTCCTGGGCCAGCAGCGGCACGGCGGTGTTGCCGGCCGCGTTGGAGGTGCGCACGGCGTCCGAGCCCACGACGGCCGCGGCCCCGAACCCGAGGACGATCGTCATCAGGTAGAAGGAGCCGATCAGCCCGATCGCCCAGACCACCGAGCGGCGGGCGGAGCGGGCGGTGGGCACCGTGTAGAAGCGCGACAGGATGTGCGGCAGCCCGGCCGTGCCGAGCACCAGGGCGATCCCGAGGCTGATGAAGTCCAGCTTCGACGTCCAGCTCCCGCCGTACTTGAGGCCGGGCGCCAGGAAGGCGCTGCCGTGCCCGCTGCCGGCCGCCGCGGAGCGCAGCAGGCCGTTGAGGTCGCCGTGGAAGCGGATCAGCACCAGCACGACGAGGGTGATCGTGCCGCCCATCAGCAGCACGGTCTTGACGATCTGGATCCAGGTCGTCGCGCGCATGCCCCCGAACGACACGTAGACCACCATCAGGCCGCCGACCCCGATCACCGTCCAGGTGCGGGCCGCGCCGCCCTGGCCGCCCAGCAGGAGCGCCACCAGGCTGCTCGCACCGACCATCTGCGCGACGAGGTAGAGCACCGAGACGATGACCGAGGAGGTGCCGGCGGCGATCCGGACGGGCCGCTGCCGCATCCGGGCGGACAGCACGTCGGCGAGGGTGTAGCGGCCGCAGTTGCGGACCAGTTCCGCGACCAGCAGCAGGACGACGAGCCAGGCGACCAGGAAGCCGACCGAGTACAGCAGGCCGTCGTAGCCGAAGAGCGCGATGAGCCCCGAGATGCCGAGGAAGGACGCCGCCGACATGTAGTCGCCCGCGATGGCGAAGCCGTTCTCCAGCGGGGAGAAGAGCCGGCCCCCGGCGAAGAACTCGACCGAGGAGCTGCGCCGCCGGCCCGCCCAGGCGGTGATCGCCAGGGTGACGGAGACGAAGATCGTGAACAGGACGAGGGCGAGCCCCTGGTGCTCGTTCGCCGGATCTGCCAGGTACCGGACCATCAGCGCATCCGCTCCTGGGTGTCCCAACGCAGGTCGAGCGCGGCCCGGTCCCTGCGCAGCCGGGCGTGCCGGGAGTAGGCCCAGGTCAGCAGGAACGTGGTGGCGAACTGCCCCAGCCCCGCGACCATCGCCACGTTCAGCTCACCGGCCACCGGGCGGCTCATCAGCCCCGGCGCGACCGTGGCCGCCACCACGTAGAGCAGGTACCAGCCGAGGAAGGCCGCGACCGCGGGGAAGGCGAACCGGCGGTACTGCCCGCGCACCTCCTGGAACGCGGCGCTGCGCTGCACCTCGAGGTAGATGGCGGTACGGTCCCGGTCCGCTCCCGCGGTGCCCGCGGCGGCGGGCGCCGGCACGGGTGGAGGCGCCGGAGCCGTCGGGTCCGGTACCCACAGTCCGGCGGCCAGGGCGTCGTACCAGGGGTCGTCCACCCGCAGCGCACCCGGGTCGCCCCCGTCGTGCTTGTCCACCGAACTCTCCTCGCTTCACGGGCCGATCGGCCGTGCGCCCAAGCATGGACAGAGTGGGAAGATCCGGTGCCATCAAGCTGAAACGTTCACCCCATCAGGTGATGGGGTGCCGTCGGGCATGCCCGCGGCCGGTGCCGCTGGACATGCCCGACGACCTTGCCCGCGCGGCTACACGTCGATGCGGGACCGGTCGAGCGTCGCCGCCGAGTTGGTGATGAACTCCTTGCGCGGCGCCACCTCGTTGCCCATGAGCAGGTCGAACGCCTGCTCCGCGGCTTCGAGGTCGCTGATGTTGATCCGGCGCAGGGTGCGGTGGCGCGGGTCCATCGTGGTCTCCGCGAGCTGGTTGGCGTCCATCTCGCCCAGCCCCTTGTAGCGCTGGATGCCGTCCTTGTAGCGGACGTTGCGGCGCTGCAGGTCGAGGAGGGTCCGGCGCAGCTCGGCGTCCGAGTAGGTGTAGATGTACTTGTCCTGGCCCTTCTTGGGCTGGACGAGCTCCACGCGGTGCAGCGGGGGCACGGCCGAGAAGACCCTGCCCTGCTCGACCATCGGACGCATGTAGCGCTGGAAGAGCGTCAGCAGCAGGCACCGGATGTGCGCGCCGTCGACGTCGGCGTCCGCGAGGAAGATCACCTTGCCGTAGCGCGCCTGGTCGATGTCGAAGGTGCGACCCGAGCCGGCTCCTATGACCTGGATGATCGCGCCGCACTCGGCGTTCTTCAGCATGTCGGAGACCGACGACTTCTGAACGTTGAGGATCTTGCCGCGGATCGGCAGCAACGCCTGGAACTCCGAGTTCCGCGCCACCTTGGCGGTGCCGAGCGCCGAGTCGCCCTCGACGATGAACAGCTCGGTGCGGTCCACGTCGTCGCTGCGGCAGTCCGCGAGCTTCGCCGGCAGCGAGGAGGTCTCCAGCGCCGTCTTGCGGCGCTGCGCGTCCTTGTGCTGGCGGGCCGCGATGCGGGTGCGCGCGGCGGCGACGGTCTTCTCCAGCACCGCCCGCGCCTGCAGCTTCGTGTCGCGCTTGGTGGAGGTCAGGAACTCCTTGAGCTCCTTGGCCACCACGTTGGCCACGATCCGGTTGGCGGCCGAGGTGCCGAGCACCTCCTTGGTCTGGCCCTCGAACTGCGGCTCGGCCAGCCGGACGGTGACGACCGCCGTCAGGCCCTCCATGGCGTCGTCCTTGACGACGTCGTCCTCGGCAACCCGCAGCAGCTTCGAGGAGCGCAGCACCTCGTTGACGGTCTTGGTGATGGCCCGCTCGAAGCCCGTGACGTGGGTGCCGCCCTTGGGGGTGGCGATGATGTTCACGAACGAGCGGGACACGGTGTCGTACCCGGTGCCCCAGCGCATCGCGATGTCGACGCCCAGCTCACGGGTGACCTCGGTGGCCGTCATGTGGCCGCGGCCGTCCAGGACGGGGACGGTCTCCTTGAAGCTGCCGCTGCCGGTCAACCGCAGGACGTCGCAGATCGGCCGGTCCTGGGAGAGGTACTCGCAGAACTCGCTGATGCCGCCGTCGTAGTGGAAGACGTCCTCGACGGGCTTGCCGTCGCCCTCCAGGTCGCGCTCGTCGCGGACCACGATGGTCAGCCCCGGCACCAGGAAGGCGGTCTGGCGGGCGCGCTGGTGGAGGTTCTCCAGCGAGATCTTGGCGTCCTTGAGGAAGATCTGCCGGTCCGCCCAGTAGCGGATGCGGGTGCCGAGCCGGGTCTTGGGGACCTTCTTGGTCTTTTTCAGGCCACTCGCCGCCTCGAAGGAGGAGTCGGGGCCCGGTCCGGAGAAGGCGCCGGGGACGCCGCGCCGGAAGCTGATGGCGTGCGTGTGGCCGCTGCGGTCGACCTCGACGTCGAGGCGGGCGGACAGGGCGTTGACGACGGAGGCGCCGACGCCGTGCAGGCCGCCGGAGGCCGCGTACGAGCCGCCGCCGAACTTGCCGCCCGCGTGCAGCTTGGTCATCACGACCTCGACACCGGACAGCCCGGTCTTGGGCTCCACGTCGACCGGGATGCCCCGGCCGTTGTCGCGGACCTCGACGGAGGAGTCGGCGTGCAGGAAGACCTCGATGCGGTCGCAGTGGCCGCCGAGGGCCTCGTCCACGGAGTTGTCGATGATCTCCCACACGCAGTGCATGAGGCCGCGGCTGTCGGTGGACCCGATGTACATACCGGGGCGCTTGCGGACCGCCTCCAGCCCCTCGAGGACGAGCAGATGCCGCGCGGTGTAGTTGGAACCGTCGCGATCTGCGCCCGTCAGCAGCGCGGAGGACGGCACGGATGTTTCGGCGGTCACGCGGGCAGCTCCTCGATAAAGTTCTTCTGCCGTAAACTTCTTCGGCCGTGTCGGTGGAAGGGTACCGAGACCTGGTGCGCCCGTAGTGCCGCGACCCGGTATCCGGGCCTCACAGTAGCCCTGTTTCGATCATACGTTCGATACCTCATTTGAGTGATACACATGTCACGTTCACATTGAGGCATGAACCATTTAGGCTCCGGGCACGTCCTCACCAACAACCGGCAAGCCAGTCGGCGGACACAATCGGACAAGCGCCCCAAAAGCGACAACTAACGCATCAGAGGCCAATCCGCTACCAACAGGTAGCATCCAGTCACCTTGAAGTCATATTTCGAGGAAAAGCCACGAGCGGGAACGTTTTCGGCCTGGTTGGATGTTGACCCTGGTACGACAGCTCGTCGAGCTAGAGAAGAGGCGACGTGACTACAGTTCTGACCCCCGCGAGCCCGCTGACGGCGGCGGACCGCTGCGACCGTTGCGGCGCCCAGGCATACCTGCGCGTCGTCCTCATCAGTGGCGGCGAACTGCTCTTCTGCGCGCACCACGGGCGCAAGTTCGAGCCCGAACTCAAGAAGATCGCTGCGGAAATACAGGACGAAACCGGCCGACTCACCGACACCCCGGCGCAAACGGTCGAGGACGAGCACTGACACATCGCACCTGCGACGAGCTCGGACCGACGGGCGGCCGGACCCCAGCTGGGGCCGGGCCGCCCGTCGGCTCTTCCGGGGCCTGTCACGGGTGCCGCTCGGCCGGCCTGCCCGCGATCAGGGCGCTGACCGAGGAGATCCGGGTGTAGACCCCGGGATGGCCCGCCTCGGCGCACCCGGTGCCCCAGGAGACCAGGCCGACCAGTTTCCCCCGCACCACCAGCGGCCCGCCGCTGTCGCCCTGGCAGGCGTCCCTGCCGCCCTGCGGCTCCCCCGCGCACAGCATGGTCCGGCGGAGGTACGTTCCGTCCGCGGTGCCCGGGTAGGCCCGCTCACAGACGCCGTCGGCGAGCAGCTCCACCTGCGCGGAGCGCAGCACCGACGAGTACGCCCCGGCCCCCGTGGTGTCGCCCCAGCCGTAGACGCGGGCCGCTGAGCCCGCCCGGTAGGAGGCCTGGTCGCCCGGCCCCGCCAGCGCGATGGCGGATTCGGCCGACAGAGGGCTCTGCAGTGTGATGACCGCCACATCCCCGGCATTGGTCACGGGGTCGTATCCGGGGTTGATACGGACCTGGCGCAGCCGGATCTCCCGGCCCTCCCCGCTCCGCAGATCGACCCGGTCGGCGACGACGCGCAGGTCCCGCACGGTCCGCCAGTCCCCGCCGAGCACGTCCCGGCCGAAGCAGTGCGCGGCGGTGACCACCGTCGAGGCGGAGACCACGGCCGCGCCGCAGAACTGGCCGGATCTCGCCGGTCCGAACCGGTTGCGGCTGGCGAGCGCCACCACCCAGGGCTGCTGCCCCGCGACGGCCTGGTCGCCGCCTATGACCGCCGCCCCGGCTTCCGCCGCGACTCCCGGTACGGCGAGCGGGGCGATCAGCGCCACCAGTGCCACCGTCGATCCGGTGAGCAGCCTCCGGAGCGTGCAACGCATACGGCCTCCTGACCCTGTGGATCCCTCTGGAAACCCAGAGTGATCCATAGGACCGGAGGCCGCATCCGCTGGATTGCGAAGGATCAGTCCAGATAGTCGCGCAGGACCTGCGAGCGCGACGGGTGCCTGAGCTTCGACATCGTCTTCGACTCGATCTGGCGGATCCGCTCGCGCGTGACCCCGTAGACCTTGCCGATCTCGTCGAGCGTCTTCGGCTGCCCGTCCGTGAGGCCGAAGCGCATGGAGACCACGCCCGCCTCGCGCTCGGACAGGGTGTCGAGCACCGAGTGCAGCTGCTCCTGCAGGAGCGTGAAGCTGACCGCGTCGGCCGGCACGACCGCCTCGGAGTCCTCGATGAGGTCTCCGAACTCGCTGTCGCCGTCCTCACCCAGGGGGGTGTGGAGGGAGATCGGCTCGCGGCCGTACTTCTGGACCTCGATGACCTTCTCGGGGGTCATGTCGAGTTCCTTGGCCAGCTCCTCCGGGGTGGGCTCGCGGCCCAGGTCCTGGAGCATCTGGCGCTGGACGCGGGCCAGCTTGTTGATGACCTCGACCATGTGCACCGGGATACGGATGGTGCGGGCCTGGTCGGCCATCGCGCGGGTGATCGCCTGGCGGATCCACCACGTGGCGTACGTGGAGAACTTGAAGCCCTTGGTGTAGTCGAACTTCTCGACCGCACGGATCAGGCCCAGGTTGCCCTCCTGGATCAGGTCCAGGAAGAGCATGCCGCGGCCGGTGTAGCGCTTGGCCAGCGAGACCACGAGGCGGAGGTTGGCCTCCAGCAGGTGGTTCTTGGCCCAGCGGCCGTCCTCGGCGATGATCTCCAGCTCGCGCTTGAGCTTGGGGGCGAGCTTGTCCGCCGCCGCCAGCTTGTCCTCCGCGAACAGGCCGGCCTCGATGCGCTTGGCGAGCTCGACCTCCTGCTCCGCGTTGAGGAGCGGGACCTTGCCGATCTGCTTCAGGTAGTCCTTGACGGGGTCGGCGGTGGCACCGGCCACCGCGACCTGCTGGGCGGGAGCGTCGTCCTCGTCGTCGTCGGAGAGCACGAAGCTCTCGGACTCGGGCTTGTCCGACTCCTCGTCACCCTTGCCGGGCGTGGTCGTCTCGTCGGCTTCCTCGCCGTCGGCGGCCTCGTCGTCGCCCTTCTTGGCGGCGGTCTTCTTGGCCGCCGTCTTCTTGGCGGCGGTCTTCTTGACCGCTGCCTTCTTGGCCGCCGGCTTCGCGGCGGGTGCGTCGGATTCTTCGACCGGATCCACCGTCTCGGCCTCGACAGCACCGGGAGCGGTGGCGGCCTTGGCGGCGACGGTCTTCTTGGCGACGGTGGCCTTGGTGACGACCGTCTTGGTGGCGGTGCGCTTCGCCGGGCTCTTGGCTGCGACGCTCTTGCGAGTGCGCTTGGGCTCCTCAGCGGCACTGACCATCAGCGTCACACCTTCCTCATCGAGGACCTGGTTGAGGCTGCGCAGAACGTTCTTCCACTGGGTTGCCGGAATCTGGTCCGCTTCGAAGGCCCGACGCACGTCGTCGCCGGCGATCTGCCCCTGAGCCTTACCCCGCTCGATGAGCGCCATCAGAGACTCGGACTCGGCGATCTCCGGCGGGAGCGTACGGGATGTGCTGGCCGACACGAACAACCTCTCGGAACGATGGGAACGACTCGGTGGAACCGCTCAGGAACACAGCGTCGACAGGGACACTGCTATTCCTCGTGCGGCCACCACCTCTTAAGTCATCGCGCTGCCTCGCCAAGCGTTACGCCCGGCCCACGTGGCCCGAGTCACACCCCATACCAACTGTACTCATCGGATAGCGGGACACTCTTCGCACCGGGCTGCCGCCGGCCCCGGACCGGTGGTCCGGGGCCGACTGCGGGCCGGCCGTACCGTCAGTGCTCCCGCGGGGAGGGAACGACGTGCTCGGACGGGGCGGCCGCGGCGACCTCGGTGTGGACGGCGAGGAGCTGGCGCATGGTGGCCTCGGCGCCGGCGCCGTCACCGGACGCGAGCGCGTCGACGATCCGCCGGTGCAGGGTCACGGCGGGCTCGCCGGGCCGCTCGCAGCCGGTGATCGGGCCGCCCGACACGTGCAGGGCGGACGAGACGATGCCGGCGAGGTGCTCCAGCATCCGGTTCCCCGCCACCTGCAGGAGCAGGGAGTGGAACTCGGCGTCCGCGCGGGAGAACGTCAGGGAGTCGCCCTGGGCGGCGGCGTGGCCCATGATCTCCACCATGTCGGCGAGGCGCTGCTGCACGTCCTCGCGGCCGTGGCCGGCGGCGAGCCGGGCCGCGAGCGGCTCGATGGTCCAGCGCAGCTCGAACAGCTCGCGGCGCTGGTCGTCGCGCTGCGGGCCGAAGGCGCGCCATTCGATGATGTCGGGGTCGAGCAGGTTCCAGTCGGCGACCGGGCGGACCCGGGTGCCGACGTTGGGCCTGGCGCTGACCAGGCCCTTGGCCTCCAGGACGCGGAGGGACTCGCGCACCACGGTGCGGGAGACCTCGAAACGCTGGCCGATCTCCTCGGGCACGAGCGGGCGGTCGGCGCCCAGGTCGCCGGAGACGATCATCTGTCCGAGCTGCTGGACGAGTTGGCCGTGCAGCCCGCGGCCACGGCTGCCGCCGGCCCGGCGGCCCACCCGGCCCATGTCCGAATCGGCGCCGTCCCAGGAGGGCAGTCCGGGACGGTCGACACCTGAGGCGTCGGCGTACGAGTAGCGGTCGAGCTCGGCCGGGCCGACGAGGTTGGAGTCGGCGGAACGAGCCGTGGTCATCAGGGGGTGCGCAAGGGTACTCACGCATCCTTTGTCGGCGATGCCGGTGCGGGCCTTGAGGGCTTTGCTGAAAAGCACACGAAAGGGTGAGCGCTCATCACCTGATAATTGACGCTTTATCGGAATGAAACGCCCTGCGTGACAGGCCACGGCGACACTTCCTTTTATCCGACCGCGAGTTGGGCGGCGTCAACGTCCGCGACCTCGCAACACCGTTGCGAGGTGGGCGCAGAGCAGCACGGTGAGCGACAACACGAAGGCGCAGCCGACCGGTTGGACGGCCCTTCCGGTCACCCCCGCCGCGGTGCTGCCGACGCCGCCCGGCCAGCCGCCGACGACGCTGAGCAGCGCCCCCGAGGCGTCGATCAGGTGGCTTCCGGCGCGGCTGCGGACCACCAGCCGGACCGCGGGGGCGACGACCAGCGGGACCGCCAGCACCGCCGCCATGCCCAGCGCGGTGGTGCGGAAGAGCCCGGCGGCCAGCAGCCCGGCCCAGGCGCAGCCGACGGCCAGCGCCGCCCAGCCGGCGGCCTGGGTGGGACGGTCGGTGGGCAGCGGGACCGCGCCGGGGCCCAGGACCACGCGCAGCACGACGGTGTCGAGCACCGCGGCGGCCGCCGCGATCAGCAGCGCGGCGGCGCCGGACACGAGCATCTTGGCGGCGAGCAGCCGCAGCCGCCGGGGCACCGGCACCTGGGCGGGGGCCAGCGCCGGGTAGCGGAACTCCTGGCCGTAGGCGAGCGCGCCCAGCAGGCCGGCGCCCAGCGCGGCGGGCGGCAGCGGCAGGTGCGGCACCCACCCGGACATCATCGACAGCGCCGACGCCTGCCCGGTGCGCGAGAGCAGCAGGGCGCCGGCCACCGAGGCGAGCAGCGAGAGCGCGGCGATCCACCACGGGGTGCGGATGCCGCTGAGGCGGAGCAGTTCGTACCGCAGCGGTTGGGCGGGGGTGGGCGGCGCGACGGCCGCCCAGGCCGGAGCGGGGATCCTGACGGGCGGCGCGGCGGTCTCGTCCGCGGCGTCCGGGGCGTCCGGGGCGGGGCCCCGGCCGTCGGCGCGGTGCAGCGTGGCGACGGCGCCGAGGTCGGCGACCTCGTCCGTCAGCCGGTGCAGCAGGATCCCGTTCCGGTAGGCGATCTCCCCGATGTGCGCGGAGGTGGTGCCGTAGATGACGAGGCGGCTGCCGTCGGCGGAGGCGATCTCGGCACCGCGTTCGGTCAGCACCCCGGCGAGGCGCTGGGCGTGCGGGGAGTGCACGGCCACGTGCGGGCGCAGCCGGGTGCGGTTGAACTCCTCGGCGGACTGGTCCGCCACCAGCCGGCCGGCGTCGAGCGAGACCACCCGGTCGGACGTCCTGGCGATCGCCTTGGCGTCGCGCCCGGTGACCAGGACGGCTCCGCCGTCGGCCGCGTAGGCCCGCAGCAGCGCGTGCACCCAGGCCGCCTCACGGGGGGTGAGGCCGAACGACGGTTCGTCCAGGAAGAGGGTCCGCGGCTGGGCCAGCAGCGCCGCCCCCAGGCCGAGCCGCCGGTCCATGCCCAGCGAGTAGGTGCTCAGCCGCTGGTCCGCGAGACCGGTGAGCCCGACGATGTCGAGCACCTCGTCGGCCCGCTCCGCCGGCACCCCGAGCGCGGCGGTGAGCATCAGCAGGTGGCCGCGCGCGGTGCGGCCGGGATGGCCCGGCACATCGCCGAGGAGGACGCCGACCTCGCGGGCGGGGTGCCGGAGTTCGTGCAGCGGGACGCCGTCGAAGAGGGTGACGCCCCGGCCCGCCTCCAGTTCGAGCATCAGGCGCAGCGTCGTCGACTTTCCCGCGCCCGGCGGGCCGAGCAGGCCGGTGACCTGCCCGGGGCGGACCTCGAAGGAGAGGTCGTCGACCGCGGGCGGACCGTGACGGCGGGGCATGCTGGTCAATCCGATGGCCTGGATCACCCTTGCACCATAACGCCCGAAATCAGACCTCTGGTCGCAACATGGGCGGATTGAGCAGCGCGGCTCCCCCGGCCTGGAACAACTGGGCCGGACGGCCGCCCTGACGGGTCGTCGTGCCGCCGGTCGGTACGAGGAAGCCGACGGTGCCCGTCACCTTGCGGTGGAAGTTGCGGGGATCGAGGGCGACGCCCCACACCGCCTCGTAGACCCGCCGCAGCTCGCCGACGGTGAACTCGGGCGGGCAGAAGGCGGTGGCCAGCGACGAGTACTCGATCTTCGACCTGGCGCGCTCGACCCCGTCGGAGAGGATCCGCGCGTGGTCGAAGGCGAGCGGGGCGGGCTCGCCCGAGGAGTCGAACCCGTCCTGCTCCAGCAGCGAGCCCACCGGGGCCCAGCGGGCGCTGCGCGCGTCGCCGCCCGCGCGGGGCGCGGGCAGGTCGGGCGCCAGGACGAGATGGGCGACGCTGACCACCCGCATCCGGGGGTCGCGGTGCGGGTCTCCGTACGTGGCCAGCTGTTCCAGGTGGGCGCCGCTCTGGGCGCGCAGCCCGGTCTCCTCCGCGAGTTCGCGGGCCGCGGCCTGGGACAGGTCCTCGTCCGCGCGGACGAACCCGCCGGGCAGCGCCCAGCGCCCCTGGTAGGGCGGCTCGCCCCGGCGCACGGCCAGCGCGCACAGGGCGTGGTGCCGCACCGTGAGCACGACCAGGTCGACGGTGACGGCGAAGGGTGGAAAGGCCGACGGGTCGTAGGGCGACATGGCGCGATCATAGTCGTCTGCCTGACGATAAACAGCAGGATGGCCCCCTGCGCCCGCCCCTTGTTTCACCCTGTTCCCAGAGCCGGGGTCCCCGGGCCGGCCCGCCCCACGGGCCGCGGCGCCCCTCACGCGCCGAGCTGGAGGGCGGGGGCCGCCTCCTCGACCATCGCCATGCCGAGCCGGCTGACGCGCACCGCGAACGGCTGCTCGGCCACCCGCAGCCCGGACAGGCGCACCGCGCCCAGCGGGGCGGTGCTCATCGGGCGCACCGCGACGACGCCCCCGGGAGCGTCGGGCCGCACCCCCGCGAGCGAGGCCAGCAGCTGGACGGCGCCCGCGGCGGCGACCGCGGAGGGCCGGCACGCGGTCGGGTGCGGCAGCGGCGTGCGATCGGCGGTGCGCTGCTCGCCCGCGTACATCTCCGGGAGCCGGAACCCGAACGCCCCGGCCGCGTCCAGCACCCCGCACAGCAGGGCGCCCGCCTCCTTCTCGTATCCGGCGGCGGCCAGTCCCGACACGGCGAGGGCGCTCTCGTGGACCCGCACCGCGCCACTGCGGTGGCCGAACGGGCTGTGGCCGGGCGTCCGGGTCGACAGAGTCCGCAGGCCCCACCCGGAGTCGAGGTCCGGGGCCCCGAGCAGCCGTGCCAGCTGCCCGGTCCGCGCCTTGCCGAGCAGCCCCTCGGCCAGCATCCCGCCGCCGAGCAGCCCGGTGTCCAGCAGGTGGACCACGGCCGAGCCGAGGTGGACCGCCTGCCGACCGCCGGGGGCGAGCGCCGCGGCGGGCCGGCCGCCGCCGCGGTCGTCGACCCAGAAGTCCTCCGCGAACCGCTCGCGCAGCCCCGCCGCGTACTCGCGCCACGCCCCGGCGCCGGGGCGCCCGTACGCGTCCAGCAGGTCGGCGCCGTGCAGCGCCGCCCGGTGCGCGTGGGCCTGGACCTCGCAGCGCAGCGGCCCGGCGGGGGCGGGGTCCGGCACGTAGCCCGCCGCGTCGGCGGCCCCGCGCAGCCAGCCGAGGCACCGCTCGGCCGCGGGCAGCAGCAGCTCGGCCTCCCGCGCCGGCATCCCCCAGCGCCGCGCCTCCGCCAGAACGGTGACGAACAGCAGCGTCGCCTCGACGCCCGAGCAGGTGGGCGGCAGGTGCGGTCCCGCGTGCCGCAGGGGGCCCGGGATCCGGCCGCTGTCCCGGTCCTGGAGCCGCGCGAGGGTGCGCAGGGTGCCGGCGGCCAGCCGGGTCCCCAGCGGCAGCAGCATCCGGGCGGCCCAGAGCGCGTCGGCGGGCGCCAGCCCCATCCGCCAGGGGGCACCCGCCGCCACATGGACGTCGGCGAGCCGCGCGGGGTCGCGCAGCAGCAGCGCCCGCAGCCCGTCCAGGCTGCCCCGCAGCAGCGCCCCGCCCCGCGCGTCGTCGCCCGACAGCTCGGCGGCGGACCAGGGCACGGGTGCCCGGTCGCCGCGCACCGGCGCGGGGACGGGGACGGCGGACCCGGGAGCCGCCCCGGGCGCCGCGGACTCCCGGGACACCCGCAGCTCGAAGGTCCGCGCGGCCCCGGAGGGCACCGCCAGGTCCCAGCGGAGCACCCCCGCCGACGCCAGCACGCTGGCGGGAGCCGGCCGCGCGGTGACCCTGACCCCGACGCCGGCGTGGGACCAGCGCAGCCCTGCGGCACAGACGCCGGCCGGCAGGTCGGGCCCCGCCCGCCCCGCGGCGGCCGCGCCGAGCTCGGCGAGGTCGGTGCCGAGCGCCACCTCCAGCGGCACCCGCAGCTCGGTCGGCCCGGTGTTGACCACCGTGATGCGCTCGCAGCCGTCGGCGTCCCGCAGCCGCTCCACCGTGACGGCCGGATCGGGACCGGTGTCCGCCGGGGTCCTGACCACCGCCACGAACCGGGCCCGGTCCGCGCTGAGCAGCGCGCCCAGCACGGGGACCGGCTCGGCCCCCGCCAGCCGCACCTCGCAGCGCGCCAGCACCCGCCGGCCCTCCTGGTAGAAGCCGTCGAGCCCCTTGCCTCGCAGCTGCCCGTCCTCGGCGGAGACGGCGAGCGAGGGGGCGGCGACACAGATCACCGAGGTGTGCACGGGCTGCGGAGCGGCAGCGGTCCTGGTCAGGGCGGGCGGCGTCGGAACAGTCGGGGTCGTCATGGCCGGGTTCACATCCCGGTGAACGGCCGTGTGGGCACCCGGGTCACGGCCCGTCTACCGTTCCTGGACGGGGATCGCATCCCCGGTATCCGCCCGCACCACCGGAAAGAGACGCCATGGCCGTGTACCGCCAGCCCGGCACCGTAGTGACCGACCACACGTTCGACGTACCGCTCGACCACGCGGCCCCCACCGGCGAGCGGATCCAGGTGTACGCCCGGGAAGTCGTCGCCGCGGGCCGGGAGGGCGAACCGCTGCCGTGGCTGCTGTTCCTGCAGGGCGGCCCCGGCGGCCGCTCCCCGCGCCCGCTGGGCCGGGACGGCTGGCTGGTCCGCGCCCTGGACGACTACCGGGTCCTGCTGCTTGACCAGCGCGGCACCGGACGCTCCACCCCCGCCGACCGGCAGACCCTGCCCGCGCGCGGCGACGGCGGCGCCCAGGCGGCGTATCTCGCGCACTTCCGGGCCGACTCCATCGTCCGGGACTGCGAACTGATCCGGCGTGAGCTGCTCGGCGCGGAGGGGCGGTGGAGCCTGCTGGGGCAGAGCTTCGGCGGCTTCTGCGCGCTGACCTACCTCTCGCTGGCCCCCGACGGCCTGCGGGAGGCGTTCATCACCGGCGGCCTGCCGGGGCTGCGCAGCAGCGCCCTCGACGTCTACCGCGCGGCCTTCCCCCGCGTGGAGCGCAAGAACACCGCGCACTACGACCGCTATCCCGGGGACGTGCAGACCGCGCGCGCCGTCGCCCGGCACCTGCGCGACCACGACGTCACGCTGCCGGGCGGCGGCCGGTTCACCGCGGAGGCCTTCCAGTCGCTGGGCATGCTGCTCGGCACGGGCACCGGCTCGCACACCCTGCACTACCTGCTGGAGGACGCCTTCGTCCCCGGCACCGCCGACCCGGTGCTCTCGGACGGCTTCCTCGCCGAGGCGCAGAGCCGGCTGTCGTTCGCGGCCGGTCCGCTCTACGCCGTGCTCCACGAGTCGATCTACGGACAGCGCTCGGTGTCGGCCGCGGGTACCGGCTGGGCGGCGCAGGCTGCGCATCGGGAATTCCCCCAGTTCGATGTGGACAAGGCGCTGGCGGGCGATGGGCCGGTGCTCTTCACCGGCGAGATGATCTATCCCTGGATGTTCACCGACGACCCCGCGCTCGTCCCGCTCCGGGACGCCGCGGAACGGCTGGCGCTGCGCGAGGGCTGGCCGGACCTCTACGACCCCGAACAGCTGGCCCGCAACGAGGTGCCGGTGGCCGCGGCGATCTACCACGACGACATGTACGTCGACACGGCCGACTCGCTGGCCACCGCGCGCGCGGTGCGCGGGCTGCGCACCTGGGTCACCGACGAGTACGAGCACGACGGTCTCCGGGTGAGCGGCGGCCGGGTCCTCGACCGGCTGATCCGACTGGTCCGCGGCGAGCTCTAGACGCGTCGATCACCCGCTGCCGCCGCTCCTGGCGCAGGCACTGGCGCAGCGGCTCGGGGTCGAGCCCCTCGTTCACCGAATGGTGGAGCAGCCGCGCGAAGGTGTAGCCGGGGTCGAGGTCGAGCGCGCGGCCGAGCGCGACGCGCGCCTCCGGTTCGTCCCCCGACGACCAGGCGACCCAGCCCGCCAGCGTCAGCGGGGCGGCGGCATGGTCCTCGTACGGCCCGACGCACCGCCGGGCCAGGGCCCGCCACAGGCGCAGCGCGGGGTCGGTGTACGGCGGTTCCATCCACTCCGCCGCCCGGTCCCGCGCGGTGCGGTCCTGGAGGCCGAGGATGATCTCGGCGGCCTCGTCGTCGCCGAGCAGCCCGTCGTCCCGCCGGTCGCCGCGAGCCTGGTCCGGGTCCGCCGCGGTGGCGCGGAAGCGTTCGAGCGCGGCGCCGACCAGCGTCAGCGTCCGGTGCCGCACGGCCTCGCAGTCCCCCACGTCCAGCAGCCGGGGGACGAGTTCGGCGCAGACCCGGTCCAGCGCCAGCGCCTGCCCGGCGGTCCGGTCCGCGGGCGGCGGGACGAGCCGGGCCTCCATGTCCCGCAGCGAGCCGCGCACGTTGATGCCGGCGTACGCGGCGGCCGCCGCCATCACCGAGTCGCCCGAGGTCGCGATGGTGAAGCCGTCGGCCGGGCAGCAGTCGGTGCCGGAGCAGCAGTACGACCACCAGCGGCCCGCCGAGACGCACAGCGCCTCGACCACCGGCACGTCCAGGGCGCCGCAGGCCGTGCGCAGCCGCTGCGCCAGCGGTCGCAGCCGCTCCATCACCTCGGCGGGCCGCTCGGCGCCCGCCGGGTCCTGGCACAGGAACAGGACGATCGAGGCGGCCCGGTCGCCACGCTGCTCGCTGCCCCGCACCAGGCAGTCCGCGAGCTGCGCGGCGACCTCGGGCCACTCCCCGCGGTCCTGCGGGATCCCCAGCCTCAGCCGGCCGCCGAAGCGGCCGTGCTCCCCGTGCAGGGCGACCATCACGATCGAGTCGGTGGGATGGAAACCCATCAGGTACGGCAGGGCGTCGGCCAGGTCCGCCGGGCTGCGCAGGGTGACCTTGGGATCGTTCTCGGACCGGGGCGATTCGGTGTGCTGTGTCATGGCCCGACAGTCCCGCAGGCCGCTGCTTCCCGCCAGACCCCCCAAAAACCTGTGGATAACTTTGAGACCACGTTGTCCACAGGTTCGGTGCGCGGTTCGCGCGTTGTCGGTGGCATCGGGTTGCATGGGGGCATGACTGACTCCCCCACCGAGCTGCGTACCGCGGCCGACACCGTCCTCAGCCGCCTCGTCGGCGACTCCACCGGCACCGCCCGGCTGCGCGAGGACCAGTGGCTGGCGGTCGAGGCGCTGGTGGCGCACGGCCGCAGAACACTGGTCGTGCAGCGCACCGGCTGGGGGAAGTCCGCGGTGTACTTCGTGGCCACCGCGCTGCTGCGGCAGCGCGGCGGCGGGCCCACCGTGATCGTCTCGCCGCTGCTCGCGCTGATGCGCAACCAGGTCGAGGCCGCCGAGCGGGCGGGGATCCGGGCCCGGACGATCAACTCGGCCAACACCGAGGAGTGGGACACCATCGAGGCCGAGGTCGCGGCGGGCGAGGTGGACGTGCTGCTGGTCAGCCCGGAGCGGCTGAACAACCCGGACTTCCGGGACCAAGTGCTGCCCAAGCTCGCGGCGACGACCGGACTGCTGGTCGTCGACGAGGCACACTGCATCTCCGACTGGGGCCACGACTTCCGCCCCGACTACCGGCGACTGCGAACGATGCTGACGGACCTGCCGCCGGGGGTCCCGGTGCTGGCCACCACCGCCACCGCCAACGCCCGGGTGACCGCCGACGTCGCCGACCAGCTCGGCACCGGCACGGCCGGGACGGGCGAGGAGGGCGCGCTCGTGCTCCGGGGCCCGCTGGAGCGCGAGAGCCTGTCGCTCGGCGTGCTGCGGCTGCCGGACGCGGCCCACCGGCTCGCCTGGCTCGCGGACCATCTCGACACCCTGCCGGGCTCCGGCATCATCTACACCCTCACGGTCGCCGCCACCGACGAGATCACCGCGTTCCTGCGCGGCCGCGGCTACGCGGTGGCGTCCTACTCGGGCAAGACGGAGAACGCCGACCGCATGGCCGCCGAGGCGGACCTGCTGGCCAACCGCGTCAAGGCGCTGGTCGCGACCTCCGCGCTCGGCATGGGCTTCGACAAGCCGGACCTCGGATTCGTCGTGCACGTCGGCTCCCCGTCCTCCCCCATCGCCTACTACCAGCAGGTCGGCCGCGCCGGGCGCGGGGTGGACCACGCGGAGGTGCTGCTGCTGCCCGGGCGCGAGGACGAGGCGATCTGGCGCTACTTCGCCTCCCTGGCGTTCCCCACCGAGGAGCAGGTGCGCCGCACGCTGGAGGTGCTGGCCGAGGCCGGCCGCCCGGTGTCGGTCCCGGCGCTGGAGGCGCGGGTCGACCTGCGCAGGTCCCGGCTGGAGATCATGCTCAAGGTCCTGGACGTGGACGGGGCGGTGCACCGGGTGCGCGGCGGCTGGACCTCCACCGGGCAGCCGTGGGCGTACGACACCGAGCGGTACGCGTGGGTCGCGCGCCAGCGCGAGGCGGAGCAGCAGGCGATGCGCGACTACGCCTCGACGGCCGGCTGCCGCATGGAGTTCCTGCGGCTCCAGCTGGACGACGAGGAGGCGAAGCCGTGCGGCCGCTGCGACAACTGCGCCGGCGCGCGGTTCGACACCGAGGTCTCCGCCGCGGCGCTGGACGCCGCGCGGGCGGCGCTCGGCCGTCCCGGCATCGAGGTGGAGCCGCGCAAGATGTGGCCCACGGGCCTACAGGCGGTCGGGCTCAATCTCAAGGGCCGCATCCCGGCCGGGGAGCAGGCGTCGTCCGGGCGGGCGCTGGGCCGGCTCTCGGACATCGGCTGGGGCAACCGGCTGCGCCCGCTGCTGGCCGAGGGGGCACCTGACCAGGCGGTACCCGCCGATGCCGCGGACGCGGTGGTGCGGGTGCTGGCGGACTGGGCCAAGGGCCACGGCGGGTGGGCGAGCGGCGAGGCGGACGCCCCGCAGCGGCCCGTCGGCGTCGTCACCGTCGCGTCCCACACCCGCCCGCAGCTCATCGGGACCCTGGGCGCGCGCATCGCCGAAATCGGCCGGATGCCGCTGCTCGGGCAGATCGCGTACGCGGCGCAGGAGGAGGGGCCCGGCCGGGTGCCGCGCAGCAACAGCGCACAGCGGGTGCGCGCGCTGCACGGCGCGTTCACCGTCCCGCCGGAACTGGCCGCGACCCTGGCCGCGACGCCCGGCCCCGTGCTGCTGGTGGACGACCTGGCCGACACGGGATGGACGCTGGCGGTCGCCGCCCGGCTGCTGCGCAAGGCGGGCGCGACCGCGGTGTTCCCGCTGGTCCTGGCCGCGCAGGGATGACCCGTACCGACGTTGGGGACGCCGAGCGGGATCTATCCGGCGGAGGCGTCCATAACCGGTCAGAAGATTCGACCCCCCGTTGCCGCCCGCAGGCGTGGGGGGAAGAATCGACGGTGGATCCCCGACCGGCTCACCGAGCCCCCTGACCGGCGTGCGCCCGCGCCCGGTCCCCGGGTGTGTCCACCCGCTGGGGGCACCTCCAGCGGTAGCAGGGGGAGGGACGTGACCACAGGTTTCGCTTCACGGACCACGACGCGCCCCTCCTCCCGGGACTCCCGCAGCCTGGAGCCCGCGGAGTGGACGGCCGCGGGAGTCCCGCTGCTCGCCAATCCGCGCGAGGTCGTCAAGGATCTGCTGTCCCGTCACCTCCCCACGCCCGTCACCGCCGTGGTCGCGGTGTTCGCACCGGAGGGCCGGCTCGTGGCCAGCGCCTCCTTCAGCGGCAGCACCGGGCTCGTCGACGGCTGGGAGCACCGCAACGCGATACTCGCGCATCTGCGCCGGGTGCTCCCGCACGATCTGCGGCGGCGCACGCCGGCCCGCACCGCGGTGCTGCTGCTGTGCCGCGACGGGCCCCCCGGCTGGACCGAGCAGGACGGCGCGTGGATGTGGGGCCTGCGCGACGCGTGCGGGCTGCACGGGCTGCGCTGCGGCGCCTACGTCACGCTGGCCCGGGACGGCTGGCAGGTGCTCGGCGAGAACCGGAGCGGGCGCACGCCGAATTCCGGGCACCTGACCGAGCGGCCGGGCGGCGCGGCGGCCCTGCGCCCGCAAGGGGCGCCGGAGGCGCTGCGCCGCACAGCCGCTCGGTGACCCGGACGGAGACCGGACGGAACCGAACGGAAACCGGACGGCTCAGGCGTTCGCGGCGACGATCCCGTTGATCAGCACCGGGTCGCCGCACACGATCAGCAGGGTGCCGGCGCGGGCCAGCGCGGTGGGCAGCCCCGACGCCGTGGCCTCGTCGGCTCCGCCGTTGACCGCGACGACCACGACCTGGCGTCCGGCGGCCCGTTCGGCCGTGATGCCCGCGTAGAAGACGTCGTCACCCGCGTCGTGCTGCGCCCAGTAGGACGCCTCGCCGAAGGACAACTCGTGGGCGGCCCACGGGTGCTGCTCGCCGGTCGTGAGCACCAGGATCTCGCCGGGCGCGCGGCCGGTGTCCAACAGCAGGTCGACGGCCTCGTCGGCGGCGTCGATCGCACCGTCGGCGGGAGCCGGGATCAGCTGGATCTGCGCTGTTGCGGTAACGCCTCCGGCTCCGGCCGGCGAACGCGGCACCGGCGGCGCGGCGGCCGTGACGGTGGCGCCCGCGGTCGGGGCGGGTCCGCGGGCCGGACCGGGCCGACCGGGCCCGGCGTTGGCCGCGTAACCGGGGCGCGGAGGCCCGGGACGGGGTGTAGGACGGGGACCGGGGACAGGACGGGGGGTCGACGCGCTGCGGCCGGTGGCCGGAGCTGAGCGGGGACCCGGGACAGTCTCGTGAATCTGAGGCTCCTCGGGGATGAGAGGCATGGGCTGATGTCTATCAAATACGCCGCGGTTGCGCAGCGGTGGGTCGTCAAAAATCGAAACCGAGCTGCTCCCCAGGGTCGGCGGAGGCGCGGACCTTCTTCAGGTGCCGCCAGCGCGGCAGCGCGTCGAGATAGGACCAGGACAGCCGGTGGTGCGGTGTGGGGCCGAGTTCCTCCAGCGCCGCGCGGTGCACGGGCGAGGGGTAGCCGGCGTTGTCGGCGAAGCGGAACGGCTCGTGTTCCACGCCGAGTTCGGCCATCGCGGCGTCGCGGTGCACCTTGGCGATGACCGAGGCCGCGGCGACAGAGACACAGGACTGGTCGCCCTTGATGACGGTCCGCACCCGCCAAGGCCCGCCCAGGTAGTCGTGCTTGCCGTCGAGGATCACCGCGTCGGGGCGCTCCGGCAGGCCTTCGAGCGCGCGGACGGCCGCCAGCCGCAGGGAGGCCGTCATGCCGAGGGCGTCCACCTCCTCGACGCTCGCGTGGCCCAGCGCGTAGGACGTCACCCAGTCGGCCAGCAGCGCGGCGAGCGGGGCGCGGCGGGGCGCGGGGATCAACTTGGAGTCGGTGAGGCCCTCGGGCGCCCGGCGCAGGCCGGTGACGGCGGCGCAGACGGTGACGGGGCCGGCCCACGCGCCACGTCCCACCTCGTCGACGCCTGCGACGATCTTCGCCCCGAGGGTGGCGCGCAGGGAGCGTTCGACGCTGTGGGTGGGAGGTTCGTACGGCATGGCGGGCACCAGGGTACTCCCCCGCCGGGGGCGGGGCGGCGGGAGCCCACGCCGCCCGCTCCGCTCGACGCGGCCGGGCGGCGCGGCAGGCCCCGCATATGTGCCCTCAGACCTCAGGCCGAAGAGCTCAGACCTCAGGCCGAATGCCTCAGACCTCAGGCCTCAGCGGGCGCCGCAGCCCACAGCGGGAGCGGTTCGGTGCGCTCCAGCCACTCGGCCGGCGGCTGCCCCGTGGACCGTGAGGCGAGGATCCCGCCGACGATCGCGCAGGTGGTGTCGACATCGCCGCCCGCCTTGGCCGTCGTCCAGAACGCCTGCCGGTAGTCGTCCAGGTTCCTGGCCGCCGCCCACAGGGCGAACGGCACGGTGTCGTGCGCGCTGGTGCGCCGGCCGCAGCCGAGCACCGCCGCCACCGTCGCCACGTCCGCGTAGTCGAGCATGTCGCGCGCCCGCCGTATGCCGGCCTTCACCGCGCTGGTCGGCACCAGGTCCAGCACGCCGCCGAGCAGCGCCGAGGGGTCCTTCGGACCGTCCGGGTCCGCGACGAGCGCCGCCATCGCCGCCACGGCCATCGCGCCGACGACCGCCTCGCGGTGCTGGTGGGTGGTGTACGCCGAGATCTCGGCCTGGTGGGTGGCCTGCTCGGCGTCGCCCGCGTACCAGGCGCCCAGCGGGGCGACCCGCATGGCGGCGCCGTTGCCCCACGAGCCCTGGCCGTTGAAGAGGCCCGCCGCCAGCTCGCGCCAGTCGGCGCCCTCCTGCCGGATCAGGCGCAGCATGCGGTTCACGGCCGGGCCGTAGCCGCGGTCGAAGTCGTGGTGCTCCGCGAAGGACATCGCCAGGGCGTCCTGGTCGATGCGTCCGTGGGCGGCGAGCACGGCCAGCACGGAGCAGGCCATCTCGGTGTCGTCGGTCCACTGCCAGACGCCGGGCGGCAGCCCGCCGTTCTGGAGGGCCTGGTAGTTGGAGGGGACGAAGAACTGGGAGCCGAGGGCGTCGCCGACGGCCAGCCCGCGCAGACTTGCCAGGGCGCGGGAGGTGTTTTCTGAGTCAACAGGGTGAGCGGTCATCGCGTCGGAAACTCTGACATCGTGCCTGATCCCGGTCAATCACCCTGTGCGCAAACTCACCCGCGGAATTCCTCGCCGGGCACCGCGTCCGGCAGCCGCCACCGCGCGAACGGCCGGTCGAGGGTGTAGCGGCCCGCGTCGCCGATGAGCAGGGTGCGGCTCTCGGCGTTGCCCGGGTTGGACAGCGACTCGAACTCCTCCACCGTCCAGTGGAACCAGCGCATGCAGAACAGCCGCATGGTCAGCCCGTGGGTGACCAGCAGGACGTTGGGCGGGAAGTCCGGCTTGTCGAAGGCCCGGTAGAGGGTCTCCAGGAACGCGCCCACCCGGTCGTAGACGTCCGCGCCGGACTCGCCCTGCGCGAAGCGGTAGAAGAAGTGCCCGTAGGCGTCCCGGGCCTTGCGCTGCCGCTGGACGTCCTCGACCTCCTGCCAGTTGCCCCAGTCCTGCTCCCGCAGCCGGGGCTCCTCCGTCGCGTGGGTCAGCGAGGGATCGAGGTTCAGCTCGCGGAAGGTCTGCCAGGTGCGGCGGTAGGGCGACACGAACGCCTGGACCGGCTCGTCGCCGAACAGCGCGCGCAGGCCCCTGCCCGCGTCGGCGGCCTGCCGGCGGCCGGTTGCGGTGAGTTCGAGGGCGTGGTCCGGCACCCGCTCGTAGATGGAGTCGTCGGCGTTGCCCTCGGACTCCCCGTGCCGGATCAGGACGATGTGGCGTGGTCGGGCCATGTGATCACCCTATTCCCGGGACGGACCCCGGGCGCGCCGGTACGGCCCGCGGCCCCGCCGTCACACCGGCCACCCCGTCACACCAA
The DNA here is from genome assembly GCF_040636125.1 of Streptomyces sp. NPDC006733. NCBI lineage: Bacteria > Bacillati > Actinomycetota > Actinomycetes > Kitasatosporales > Streptomycetaceae > Streptomyces > Streptomyces sp. NPDC006733. The sequence continues at coordinate 58,862 of NZ_JBEYJD010000028.1, forward strand.
CCACCCCGTCACACCGGCCGCCCCGGCCGACGATCCGCCCCCGTCGCACGGGCCCGCCCCCGTCGCACCGGCCACCCGTCACACGGTCCACGCCTGCACGAGGTCCACGACGTCGCCCGCCACCGAGGACACGTCGTCCTCCAGCTCCGTGCGCTCCGCCAGCCGCGCCATCGCGGTGGGCCGGTACTTGCCGCGCTCGTCCACCGAGGACCACAGGGAGAGCACCAGGAAGTTGTTGTCCGGCCCCTCGGCGAAGGTGCCGCGCAGCAGTCCCGGCGACCCGGCCATCGCCGGGTTCCACACCTTCTTCTGCATCTCGACGAAGTGCTCGGCCCGGCCCGGCCGCACCCGCGAGTGCGCCACCCGCAGCAGATCGGCGTCGGCGAAGCGCGCGTCGAAGCCCACCCGCACGTCCAGCAGGTGCTCGAAGAGCAGCACCCCGAGGTTCTCGTACGAGTCGGCCTGCGATCCGGCGAGCTGGTCGTGCGCGCCGCCCGTCATGAAGGCCTCGTACGCCGCCCTGCTGTCCCAGACCGCGAACAGGTGCGCCACGCCCGGCTGGGCGCGGCTCCAGCCGCCGCCCTGGCCCCGGAACCCCGGTTGTCCCCGCAGCCCCGCCCACTTCCGCTGCCCCCGTTCGAACCCCGCCCGGTCCACGACCCCACAGCGAATCCACTTCACCAGCACCGCGCCATCCTAAGTCCGACCGGCACCCCTTCCGTGCCCGCTCACCCGCTCAATTCCCCTCCGGGGGTGGCGAATACGGCCGGTGGGTCGCGAAGGGGCGCGCCGCCGCGGCGGCGCGCCACCGCGGGCGGACCGCGCCCCGCTACCGGACCGGGACCGGCAGGCCGCTCAGGTGTTCGGTGTCGGCCGCCGGGAGGACGAGCCCGAAGGTGCCCTCCAGGACCCCGGCCAGTTCCCCCGCGGTCACCTTCCGCCGCTCCTGCGTGCCCTCCGGGGCACCGGCGCCGGTCACCGTCAGCTCGTCCCGCACCAGGGAGTACCGCGCCTGCGGCGTCGTCCGCTGCACGACGAGCTGGCCGGTGAACCGGGACAGCGGGTGCGTCGACGTGTAGTGGTTCAGCACCACGGCGTCCACCGGGTACAGCGGGTTGGGCGCGAACGCGTACAGGTCGGACCAGCCCTGCGCCCCCAGGGAGCGCAGCACGCGCACGCCGCCCTCCTCCTCGGCGGTCTCGAAGGCCCAGCCGCCCTGCCACGACGGCGTCCCCGTCCGCAGTTCGACCGGCTCCAGCGGCCCCGGAGCACCGAAGCCGGTGTCCGCGAGCCACTCCGCGCCGTCCACGACGACCCGCAGCAGGAAGTGCGTGATGGGACGCAGGGTCGGGCCCGCCGTGCGGACCCGGGCGCCGTGCGCCGTGACGGCGAAGCCCAGGCGTTCGAGGACCGCCGCGAAGAGGGAGTTCTGCTCGTAGCAGTACCCGCCGCGGCGCTCCGTGACGAGCTTGCGCTGCACGCTGTCCAGGTCGAGGCGGACCTCGCGGCCCAGCGCGACGTCCAGGTTCTCGAACGGGATCGCCGCGGTGTGCGCGCTGTGCAGCGCCCGCAGCGTCTTGGCCGTCGGCTCCAGGCCGCCCTCGTACCCGGTCCTCGCCAGATAGGCGTCCAGGTCGAGCCGGTCGCCTCCCCAGACGGACTCGCCCGCCGTCACCGCGAGGTCGCGGACGCGAAGCGCGCACCCGGCTTCAGCAGGTGCAGCCGGTCGCCGATGCCCGCCTGCTCGAAGGCCGCCACCAGGGTCTCGCCGTCCTGGGTGAAGTGCCCCCAGTGCTCGAAGTGCAGCGGTACGACCTGTCGGGCGCCCAGGATCCCGGCCGCCTCGGCGGCGTGGGCGCTGCCCAGCGTCAGGTCGGCCCCCGGCAGCAGCGGGGTCTGCGCGGCACCGGCGAACAGCACCGCCACGTCGAACGGGCCGAACCGCTCCGCGACGTCCCGGACGACCCGCAGCGACGCGTTGTCCCCGCTGACGTACACCGTCGGCAGGCCCTCGCCCGACAGGACGAATCCGGTGACCTCGCCGACCAGGTGCTCGGTGCCGTCCGGCCCGTGCTGCGCCGGCACGCCGGTGATCCGCAGCGTCCCGCCGTCCGGCCGGGGCAGCTCGGTGTGCTCCCAGTTCGGCAGGGCGGTGACGTTCCCGCCGATCCGCTCCAGCGCCGAGGCGGTGGACAGGGTCAGCGGCACGTCCGCGAGGTAGGCGCGGCCCGCCGCGTCGAGATTGTCCGGATGCTGGTCGTGCGAGAGCAGGACGGCATCGACGGCCCCGACCGCGTCCGCGTCGAGCGCGGGCCCGGTGGTCTTCACCAGCGCCCGGTCGCCCATCGGGTACTCCCCCGGCGCGTCGAACGTCGGATCGGTGAGCAGCCGCAACCCCCCGATCCCGATCACCGCGGTCGGTCCGCCCACGTAGTGGATCTCCAGCTCGCTCATCGCGACTACCCCCTGTCATCAAGGAATCCGGTAGCGGAACACCGTACGGGCACCCCGCCCGCACCACTGCCCCCGGATCGCATCACCGGTGACAAGTCCGCCAAGATCACGGGTATTCCCGTCTTTCGGGCGACCGGTATGCCGCCTCCCGGGCGCGTGGTCCTCCCGTCTCCCGGGCGCCTTCCCGCCCCCGGACCCCCGACGCGGGAGAGGCCCGGCACCGACTCCCGTCGGCACCGGACCTCTCACTCCCCCATCCGCGGCTCACGGCCGCGGCACGCGCTCGATCAGCTGCAGCCGCTGGTCGAGCCGCAGCCCTCGCACAGGTAGCAGCTGCCCGCACGGCGCATCTTCGTGCCGCAGGAGAAGCAGAGCGGGGCGTCGGCGTTCAGGCCGAGCTGGATCTCCAGCAGCTCCGTGGAGTTGTGCGCCTGCTTCGGGGCCGGCACGGCGGCCGGGTTCTCCGTCTTGGCGACGGCGACCGGCTTCGGCGCGGCCTTGGGGGCCGGGGCCTCCACCTGGCGCGGTGCCGACTGGGCCAGGCCCTCGACGTCCACGTCGTCGTCACCGGGCTCGTAGGAGCCGGTGTCCAGGTGGCGCTGACGCTCGCCGGCCGAGTGGATGCCGAGCGCAGAGCGCGTCTCGAACGGCAGGAAGTCCAGCGCCAGGCGGCGGAAGATGTAGTCGACGATCGACTGCGCCATCCGCACGTCCGGGTCGTCGGTCAGACCGGCCGGCTCGAAGCGCATGTTGGTGAACTTCGAGACGTAGGTCTCCAGCGGCACCCCGTACTGCATGCCCACCGACACCGCGATGGAGAAGGCGTCCATCATGCCCGCGAGGGTCGAGCCCTGCTTGGACATCTTGAGGAAGACCTCGCCCAGACCGTCGTCCGGGTAGGAGTTGGCGGTCATGTAGCCCTCGGCGCCGCCGACGGTGAACGAGGTGGTGATCCCCGGACGGCCCTTCGGGAGGCGCTTGCGGACCGGGCGGTACTCGACGATCTTCTGGACCTCGGCCGGGGCGGCCGCCTCGGCGACCGGCTCCTTCTTCTTCGCGGAGAGCGGCTGGCCGACCTTGCAGTTGTCGCGGTAGATCGCGAGCGCCTTCAGGCCGAGCTTCCAGCCCTCGTAGTAGACCTCTTCGATCTGCTCGACGGTGGCCGTCTCGGGCACGTTGACCGTCTTGCTGATCGCGCCGGACAGGAACGGCTGGGCCGCCGCCATCATGCGCACGTGGCCCATGGCCGAGATCGCCCGCTCGCCCATGGCGCAGTCGAAGACCGAGTAGTGCTCGGTCTTGAGCGCCGGGGCGTCGACCACGTTGCCGTGCTCGGCGATGTGGGCGACGATCGCGTCGACCTGCTCCGGCTGGTAGCCCAGGCGCCGCAGCGCCTGCGGGACCGTGCCGTTGACGATCTGCATGGAGCCGCCGCCGACGAGCTTCTTGAACTTGACGAGCGCCAGGTCGGGCTCGACGCCGGTGGTGTCGCAGTCCATCATCAGGCCGATGGTGCCGGTCGGCGCGAGCACGGAGGCCTGCGCGTTGCGGAAGCCGTTCTTCTCGCCCAGGCGCAGCACGTCCTGCCAGGCCTCGGTGGCCGCGGCCCAGACCGGGACGTCCAGGTCGTCACTGCGCAGCGCCACGCCGTTGGCGTCGGAGTGCTGCTTCATGACGCGCAGGTGGGCGTCGGCGTTGCGGGCGTAGCCGTCGTACGGGCCGACGACCGCGGCCAGCTCGGCCGACCGCTTGTACGAGGTGCCGGTCATCAGCGAGGTGATGGCGCCGGCGAGCGCGCGGCCGCCGTCGCTGTCGTACGCGTGGCCGGTCGCCATCAGCAGGGCGCCGAGGTTGGCGTAGCCGATGCCGAGCTGGCGGAAGGCGCGGGTGGTCTCGCCGATCTTCTCGGTGGGGAAGTCGGCGAAGCAGATGGAGATGTCCATCGCGGTGATGACCAGCTCGACGACCTTCGCGAAGCGGTCCGCGTCGAACGACTGGTTGCCCTTGTCGTCGTCCCGCAGGAACTTCATGAGGTTCAGCGACGCGAGGTTGCAGGACGAGTTGTCCAGGTGCATGTACTCGCTGCACGGGTTGGAGGCGGTGATGCGGCCCGTCTCCGGCGAGGTGTGCCAGTGGTTGATGGTGTCGTCGTACTGGATGCCGGGGTCGGCACAGGCCCAGGCCGCCTCGGCCATCTTGGTGAAGAGGGACTTGGCGTCGACCTCCTCGATGACCTCACCGGTCATCCGGGCGCGCAGCCCGAACTTCGAGCCGGACTCGACGGCCTTCATGAACTCGTCGTTGACCCGGACGCTGTTGTTGGCGTTCTGGTACTGGACGGACGTGATGTCGTCGCCGCCCAGGTCCATGTCGAAGCCCGCGTCGCGCAGGGCGCGGATCTTCTCCTCCTCCTTCACCTTGGTCTCGATGAAGGCCTCGACGTCCGGGTGGTCGACGTCCAGGACGACCATCTTGGCGGCGCGGCGGGTGGCGCCGCCCGACTTGATGGTGCCGGCGGACGCGTCGGCGCCGCGCATGAAGGAGACCGGGCCGGAGGCGTTGCCGCCGGAGGAGAGCAGCTCCTTGGAGGAGCGGATGCGGGAGAGGTTCAGGCCGGCGCCCGAGCCGCCCTTGAAGATCATCCCCTCTTCCTTGTACCAGTCCAGGATCGAGTCCATGGAGTCGTCGACGGAGAGGATGAAGCACGCCGAGACCTGCTGCGGCTGGGCGGTGCCGACGTTGAACCAGACCGGCGAGTTGAAGCTGAAGACCTGGTGCAGCAGGGCGTAGGTCAGCTCGTGGTCAAAGATCTCCGCGTCGGCCGGGGAGGCGAAGTAGCCGTTGTCCTCGCCGCCTTTGCGGTAGGACTTCACCACGCGGTCGATGAGCTGCTTCAGGCTCGACTCGCGGGTCGGGCTGCCGACCGCGCCGCGGAAGTACTTGCTGGTGACGATGTTGACCGCGTTCACCGACCAGCTGTCGGGGAACTCGACGCCACGCTGCTCGAAGTTGATCGAGCCGTCGCGCCAGTTGGTCATGACGACGTCGCGGTGCTGCCAGACCACCTCGTCGTACGGGTGCACGCCCGGGGTGGTGTGGATGCGTTCGATCCGCAGGCCCTTGCCGCCCTTGGATCCCTTGGTCCGGGATCCCCGTGCCGCGCCGTTCGTCGTCTCAGTCATGTGCCGCCTCCCAATACAGGCAAAACGCCTAGAAGTGCGCGGATCATCCCGCAGCACGGTTCTTTGTCCAACGCCTCGGCGCAGCGCGCCTCGGCAAATCTGTGTGGGTACCGCCGCTGGTCTGCCGCTCGGTCAGTCAGCGGCGGGGACGGGCGCGGGGACCCCGAGGTCCTCGTCGAGCCCGCGAAGGTTCGTGAGGGGGACCTGCTCGCGCAGCTCCACGATGGCGGCCTCGAAGTCCTCGAGCGAGTCGAAGGCCCGGTAGACCGAGGCGAAGCGCAGGTACGCGACCAGGTCGAGATCCTGCAGGGGGCCGAGTATGGCCAGGCCCACGTCGTGGGTCGAGAGCTCGGCGCTGCCGGTCGCCCGGACGGCCTCCTCGACCCGCTGCCCGAGCTGGGCGAGCGCGTCCTCGGTGACCGGGCGGCCCTGGCACGCCTTGCGGACGCCCGCGATGACCTTGTTCCTGCTGAAGGGCTCCGTGACGCCGCTGCGCTTGATCACCATCAGGGACGCCGTCTCCACCGTGGTGAAGCGGCGGCCGCAGTCCGGGCACTGGCGGCGGCGGCGGATCGAGGTCCCGTCGTCCGTGGTGCGGCTGTCGACCACACGGCTGTCGGGGTGTCGGCAGAAGGGGCAGTGCATGATTCCCTATCCCCCTTCTTCCTACAGCCCGGTCCGGCGGCTGAGCGCACGACGATGACGCTCCCGGGGCCCGCTCTCGACCCCTGGGAACAGCCCCCAGCATAGGGGATCCCCTGAGGGGTTGAACCCCGGGGACCACTACCACTGGTGGCCGGCACTTACTTAACCACTAGATCTGGTGCCTTAGTCCCAAGCGCGTTATTCCGCGTGTCGCGGTGGCGCGGCGCGTCGGAGCTTACGTGACGCCGCGCCTCGACCGGAGGGGAGGGCGGTGGTGCAACACTTGGGGCACCGGCCGTCAAGACCGCCTGCCCGCACAGGCAATCGAATGACCGTTCGATCAATACACCCGATACCTTGATCACGTCAGGTGATTTACAAAATTTCACTCGAACGTGTGTTTGGCGCAACCTTTCGAAACCCACTACCGTTGTACTAACTGTCCGCGACAGTTGAGCGGGCCGACCGCACACATGTGGCGCGGTCGTAGGACGTGGAGACCTTGCCACCGGGCAGTCTGCGAAGCGTCTGTCACAGGGAGAACATCTCGAGAGGGGCCGCCGTGACCACCACCGCAGACACCGCAGCATTGACCGCCCAGGACCGCTCCCATGATCGGCTCGGCCCGATGGACGCGATGAACGACGAAACGCCCAAGCCCGCCCGCTCCCTCCCCGGCCGTCCGCCCGGGATCCGCGCGGACAGCTCCGGACTCACCGACCGCCAGCGCCGGGTCATCGAAGTGATCCGCGATTCCGTGCAGCGCCGCGGCTACCCGCCGTCCATGCGCGAGATCGGCCAGGCCGTCGGCCTGTCCAGCACCTCCTCGGTCGCCCACCAGCTGATGGCACTGGAGCGCAAGGGATTCCTGCGCCGCGACCCGCACCGCCCGCGCGCCTACGAGGTCCGCGGCTCGGACGCCACGCACTCGCAGCCGACCGACACCACCGGCAAGCCCTCCGCGTCGTACGTGCCGCTCGTCGGCCGGATCGCCGCCGGTGGGCCGATCCTCGCGGAGGAGTCGGTCGAGGACGTCTTCCCGCTTCCCCGCCAGCTGGTGGGTGACGGCGAGCTGTTCGTCCTCAAGGTGGTCGGCGATTCGATGATCGAGGCCGCCATCGTCGACGGTGACTGGGTCACCGTCCGCCGCCAGCCCGTCGCCGAGAACGGCGACATCGTCGCCGCCATGCTCGACGGCGAGGCGACCGTCAAGCGCTTCAAGCGGGAGGACGGCCATGTCTGGCTGCTCCCGCACAACGCGGCGTACCAGCCCATCCCCGGTGACGAGGCGACGATCCTCGGCAAGGTGGTCGCGGTGCTGCGCCGGGTCTGACGACCCCCTCGACCGGGCCCCGGGACCTCTGCGCCGGTTCCGGGGCCCTGCCATGTCCGGACCGCCTCACCCCGCGGCGGGCACGTCCTCCTCCGCCAGGGTCTCCCCGGCCGTCACGTCCTCCCCGGCCTCGACGGCCTCCACGACGGCTGCCGGCGCCTCGGTGGCCGGCTCGGTCGCCGCCTCCTCCGTCACCGCTTCCGCGGTCTCGGCGATGGCGTTCGCCGTCGCGTCGATGGCCGCCAGCGAGCGGCGCACCTGGTTGCGGTCGGTGGTGTACCAGAGGTCCGGCATCCCGGCCCGCAGGAAGCTGCCGTACCGCGCGGTCGCGAGCCGGGGGTCCAGGACGGCGACGACGCCGCGGTCGCCCGAGGCGCGGATCAGCCGGCCGGCGCCCTGCGCCATCAGCAGCGCCGCGTGCGTGGCGGCCACCGACATGAAGCCGTTCCCCCCGCGCTCCTCCACCGCCTTCTGCCGCGCGCTCATCAGCGGGTCGTCCGGGCGCGGGAACGGGATCCGGTCCATCACCACCAGCTGGCAGTTCACCCCCGGCACGTCCACCCCCTGCCAGAGCGAGAGCGTGCCGAACAGGCAGGTGGCCGCGTCCTCGGAGAAGGTGCGGATCAGCTCCCCGAGCGTCTCCTCGCCCTGCAGCAGGATGGGGTTGTCGAGGCGGCCCCGCAGCTCCTCGGCCGCCGCCTGGGCGCCCCGCATGGAGGAGAAGAGCCCCAGCGTGCGCCCGCCCGCGGCCTGGATCAGCTCGGCGAGCTCGTCCAGCATGTCCTCGCGGCGGCTGTCACGGCCCGGCTGGGCCAGGTGCTTGGCGACGTAGAGGATGCCCTGCTTGGGGTAGTCGAAGGGCGAGCCGACGTCGAGGCCCTTCCACGGGGGCGCGTCCTCGCCCTCGACTCCCTCCGGGGAGAGCCCGAGGGAGGCCGCGACCCCGTTGAAGTCGCCGCCGAGCCGGAGGGTGGCGGAGGTGAGCACCACCGACCGTTCCGTGAAGAGCTTCTCGCGCAGCAGGCCGGAGACGCTGAGCGGGGCGACCCGCAGCGAGGCGCCGAACCGGTCGTGGCTCTCGCACCACACCACGTCGTACTCGGAGCCCTGCACGATGCGCTCGGCGACCTCGTGGACGTGCTCCACCGAGGCGAGCGCCTGCTTGCGCACCGCGTTCTCGTCCTGGACGGACTTGTCGCGGGTGTCGCCGATCGCGGTGATCACCTGGCGGCAGGCGTCGCGCAGCGCCGCCAGCGCGTAGCCGAGGTCCTCCGGGATCTCCTCCAGGCGGCCGGGCAGCGCCAGCTCCATCAGCCGCTCGAACCCCTCCGCGGCGCTGAGCAGCGCGTCGGCGGCCTTCTCGTTGACGAGCTTGGCGGCCCGCCGGACGGCGCGGTTGACGCTGCCGGGGCTGATCTCGCCGGTCGCCACGCCCGTGACGCGGGAGACCAGCTCATGCGCCTCGTCCACGATCAGGACCTCGTGGCTCGGCAGCACGGGCGCGCCCTCGATCGCGTCGATGGCGAGCAGGGCGTGGTTGGTGACCACCACGTCAGCGAGCTTGGCGCGCTCGCGGGCCGCCTCGGCGAAGCACTCCGCGCCGTACGCGCACTTCGTGGCGCCCAGGCACTCGCGCGAGGTGACGGAGATCTGCGACCAGGCCTTGTCGGAGACGCCGGGCGTGAGCCCGTCCCGGTCGCCGGTCTCCGTCTCGTCCGCCCAGTCGCGCAGCCGCAGCAGGTCCTTGCCGAGCTTGCTGGTGGGCGCGGCGGCCTCGAAGACGTCGAAGAGGCCGTCCTCCTCCTCCTGCGGCACGCCTTCGTGCAGGCGGTGCAGGCAGAGGTAGTTCGACCGGCCCTTGAGCATGGCGAACTGCGGCTCACGGCGCAGCAGCGGCTTCAGGGCCTGGACGGTGCGCGGCAGGTCGCGCTCGACCAGCTGCCGCTGCAGGGCGAGGGTGGCGGTCGCGACCACCACCCGCTCGCCGTGGGCGAGGGCGGGGACCAGGTAGCCGAGGGACTTTCCGGTACCGGTGCCGGCCTGGACGAGCAGATGGGCGCTGTCGTCCACTGCGGTCTCGACGGCCTGGGCCATCGTGACCTGGCCGGGGCGCTCCACACCGCCGACGGCGGTGACGGCTGCGTGGAGGAGTTCGGTGAGGGCGGGCTTCGTCATAGGGAAACCAGACTAAGGGGGCGCACTGACAACGCGGTCCCGCACCCGCACGCGGTGATCGTTCGCCGTACGCAATCCGGTGCCCGGTGCTAACTTCTGGCGCATGTCGTTCGAGTTGGCCGGGGATATCGGCGTCGGGACCGTGCTCAACGGCCGGTACCGGCTGGAGGTCGCGCTCGGTGGCGGCGGCTTCGGGCAGGTGTACTCGGCGTGCGACCAGGCGCTCGGCCGGCAGGTCGCGGTCAAGGTGCTGACGCTGCGCCCCGAGTGGGCGGACGGCGAGCGGTCGGCGCGGCAGGGCAGGTTCCGCCGGGAGGCGACGGCCGCGGCCCGGCTCAGCCATCCGAACGTGGCCGCCGTCCATGACGCGGGCGAGCACGCCGGTGCGCCGTTCATCGTGATGGAGCTGCTGCGCGGCAAAGACCTGCGGCAGGTCCTGTCGGAGCGGGGCGCCCTGCCGGTCGCCGACGTGGTGGCGTACGGCATCCAGATCTGCGCGGGGCTGGAGCACGCGCACGGCCAGGGGCTGGTCCACCGGGACATCAAGCCGGAGAACCTGATGCTGCTGCCCCGGGGCATCGTCAAGATCTGCGACTTCGGGCTGGTCGCGGAGCGGGACGGGAACGTCACCCGGTACACCGAGCCGATGTCCATGCTGGGCTCCCCGCCGTACTTCGCCCCCGAGCAGGCGCTGGGGGGCGAGGTGACCGGCCGGTCGGACCTGTACTCGCTGGGGTGCGTGCTCTACGCGCTGCTGACGGCGGCGCCGCCGTTCTCCGCGGGGAACACCGTCGGCTACGCCTACCTGCACGTGCACGAGGAGCCGGCACCGCTGGCCGTCCGCCGCCCCGAGGTCCCCGCCGCGCTCGCCGAGGTGGTGCACGCGCTGCTCGCCAAGAACCCGGCGGACCGGCCGGCCGGCGCCGCGGAGACCGCGGAGCGGCTGCGCGCGGCGCTGCCGCCCACGCGGCCCGTGAGGCCCCAGGAACCCCGCGGGTCCGGGTCCACGGAGCCCGCGCGGGCCGGGCAGCGGGCCGTGCCGCGGACGCCGACCATGCTGGACCGCGGGCCGCGGGACAGCGCCTGGTCACGGCTGGAGGAGGCCGAACGGCTGCTCGTCGCGGGCCGGTTCGGCGACGCCGACCGCTGCTACTGGAACCTTTACCAGCAGCTCAGCAGGTCCGGCGGGGAGGACGAGCCGGCCGCGTTCGCCGCGCTGTTCGGCCGGGCGCGGGTCCTGGAGGGGTTCAACGGCGCGGCCACGATCGTCCGCCGGCTGACGGACCTGTCGGCGCGTACCGAGGCGGCGCTCGGTCCCGACCACCCGCTGGCGCGCTGCGTGGCGTCCTACGCGGCGGTCAGGACTCCACCCGCGCGCTGACGTCGGCCGCCAGCCGCAGCGCGTCTCCCGGGTGCAGGGCCACCCGCTCGCCCGCGGGGATCCGGGCGCCGCGCACGAAGGTGCCGTTGGTCGAGCCCTCGTCGGTGATCCAGCCGGAGCCGTCGGGGTCGACGGCGACGCTGGCGTGCAGCCGGGACAGGTTGTCGCGGCCGGCGAGGAAGCGCACCGCCGGGCACTGCTGCGGATCCCGGCCGAGCCGGATCCGGCCGCCCGGCTCGACGACCGCCGCGCCGTCGGCGAAGACCAGCCGCAGCGCCCGGCCGGGCGCGTCACGCCGGGTGATGCCCGGCACCGGCACCGGCGCGGGTACCGTCACCGTCGACGGGACGGCCCTCGACGCCGCCGTCATCAGGGCGAACGGCACGTAGCAGCCCCGGCAGACGAGCTGGCCGGTGACCGCGCCCGCGAGGCCGCACTCCGGGCACGCCCGGCCGGCGCCCTCGTCGTCACCGTCGTGCATCGCGTCCCCCGCCTCCCGCTCCCGTGGTGTCCCGACACGGTATCCCCACCCGTCACCGGGCACGGAGTGCGCAGGGGGTGTCAGGGCCCGCTCAGGGGGTTGCGGACGGTGCCGTGGACGGCGGCGTGCGGGCGGTCGGGGCGGTCGCGGTACCCGTCGAGGTGCAGCCGGTTGCGGTTGAGGCACAGCCGGTCGATCCGCGGGGTGAGCAGGTCGAAGGTCGCGAAACGCTCCTTCAGCTCGGGGAAGCGGTCCTGGTGGCGCAGGACGCCCTCGCGCACCAGCGCCCAGAAGTCGCCCTCGGGGACGCCCAACTGCTCCTCGCACAACGGCGCGAGGTAGCGGAACACCCCGATGAAGAGCCCGGAGTGGATGAACTGGGTCAGGAAGGACGGAGGTTCGGTGAGCAGCACGGCCCGGACGTCCGCGGGCATCGTGTCGTGCTCCGGCAGCGGCTCCGCGGAGACGTTGATGTCGTCGACGAAGTCCTTGACGGCGAGCCGGACGGGGACGTCGTGCTCGTCGAAGACGACGATGGCGTTCTCGCCGTGCGGGGAGAAGACCGTCCCGTACTGGTACAGGAAGTGCAGCAGCGGGGGCAGCAGGCTCGCGAACAGGTGCCGCAGCCAGACGTGCGGGGCCAGACCGGAGCGCTCGACGAGTTCGGCGGTGAAGGAGCGCCCGACGCGGTCGGTGTGCAGCAGCGCCGCGAGCGTACGGGCCCGCTCGCCGGGGACGAGGCGGCCGGTGAGCGGCTCGCGCCAGATGCAGCCGAGGAGTTCGCGGTACTGGTAGGGCACGCCGGGGATCCGGTCGTACTGCGGGTGCTCGACGGTGATCGAGGCGACCTCGCCCAGCAGGATCACCCGGGTCTCGTCGCGCAGGAACGGATCGGCGTCCCGCACCGCGTGCACCCAGGCGGTGACCGCGGGCGCGGCCAGGGTGCGCTCGGTGGGCAGCCCGCGCCAGACGAGGGTGTTGAGGACGGACAGCGGCAGCTTGACCGTACGGCGGTCCGGGCGGCTGGTGTTGAGGAACGTGCGGATCGACTGCTGGGGCAGCCGCAGGTCGTTGTCGGTGCCGAGGTGCAGGATGGAACCGTCGGCGAGATGGGCGGCGAACAGGGGCGCGATCGTCTCCTCCCACTGCCAGGGGTGGACGGGTAAGAGGAGGTAGTCGGCCGGGTCGCGGCCCTGGTCGGTGATGGTGCGGGCGAAGGCGGCGCGGACGTCGGGGGGCAGTTCCCCGGCGTAGAGCCGGTCGGGGGTGGCGAGGGCGGCGACACCCCGGTACCGGGCGAGGTCGCGGTGGACGGCGATCCAGGGGAGGCGGTGGTGCCGGCGGGCCTCGGGGGCCCACCGGGCGGCGTCGGCGGCCGAGAAGCCGAGCCGGCCCTTGTTGGCGACGAGCCAGGGGTGGCCGGTCTGGTGGCCTTCGAGGTCGGCGTAGTCGAGCGCGGCGAGCTCGGCGGCGGTGAGGGCCGTGGCGTCCAGCCGGACGTCGGCCGTCAGGGTCGCCAGGAGTTCGCGGATCAGGTGCCCCGTGGTGTCACCGGACAGGTGCAGCACGGTGTCGTGCGCGTGGGTGAGGAAGTGCAGGGGGTCGCCGGTCGGCGTGATGGAGGCGGGGTCGACGTACCAGCTGCCGTAGGCGCCGCGGCGGGCGCGGAACCGGTAGACGACGTCGTCGCGCAGCGGCAGCCGGTAGGGCGCCGAGCCGTCCCCGACGCCGCTGTCGGCGGCGGCCGTGGCGGCGTGGTCGGCGTCGGGGTCGGGGTCCGGCTCGGGGGTGATGACGGCTTCGTACGCGTACTCGGCCAGCATCTTGGCCAGCATGCGGCGGCCGGCGCGCTGCCAGCCGGTGCCTCGGAGCGGGGGTCGGATGGGCAAGGTCGGTGCTCCTCTGCTGGGGCGGCGCGACGGCGGACGGTTGGAGGGCCAGGGGGTCGGGGGCGGACGGTCGGACGGTCGGACGGGGGCGAAAGGGCTGGAGGTCAGAGGTGGTGGCGTACGGCGCGGTCGCGCATCATCAGGGCCGCCCGCTTGCCGGGCAGCTCCACCTCGGCCGAGAACCGGTACCCCGCGGCGAGGAACGCGGCGACGGAGGGGGTGTTGCGCAGGTCGGGTTCCGCGATCACCCGTCCGCACGCCGGGCGGCGGTCCAGGACGAGGTCCGCGACGGCTCGCAGCAGCGTGCCGCCCAGTCCGCGCGCCCGGTTGTCGACGGTCCCGATCAGCAGGTGGACCCCCGTGTCGTGGGGGCGGGAGGGGTAGTAGCGGGCGACGGGGTCGAGGTCGGCCCGGTACAGCTCCCAGTAGCTCATGGGGGCGCCGTCCAGGACGCCGAGGCAGGGGACGCTGCGCCCGTCGCCGTCGAGCTGGCCGCGCAGGTGCCGCTCGGTGACGCCCGGCTCCCCGGCGAGCTCCCAGAACTCGGCGACCGCCGGGTCGTTCATCCAGCCGCTGATCATGGACAGGTCGCGGGCGACGGCCACGGGCACGAGCTGGAAGGTGCCCGCCCGGGTGGCCATCGGCCCCCACTCCGCGACCCCGCCGAGCAGGCCGCCGTCCGTGTCCGGGGCCCCGGCGCCGCGCGCCGGATCCGGCGCGTTGAGGAGGGCGAGGACTTCGTCGGACAGGGGCAGGTCCAGGGTGTCCTCGGTGGTGGAGTCGGCGGGCGGCAGCACGGCTCCCTCCTCTCCTGGTCGGACCGCTCAGGCGGCCAGCGGATTGCGGATCGTCACGTAGACGGACTGGGTGTCGACGGGGCCGACGAGTTCATCCATACCGTGCAGCCGGGTCAGCAGGTTCGCTTTGCAGCGCAGTGTCGCGGCCCCGAGCAACTGCTCGGGCAGTCGTGAGCGGCCGGTGGCCGCCTCCTGGCCGAGGAACCGGCGGAAGGCGGCGAGCAGCAGGTGCTCGCCGGCCAGCTCCTGCGAGCCGAACGCGCCGATCAGGCCGAGGACGTTGTTGATGCCGAGGTAGTAGGCGAGGCGCTCGTCGGCGATGGCGTCCGGCACGAAGGTATCGCTCCGCGCGCCGATCCCGGGCAGCCGCCGTTCCAGCGCGGCCCGGTGCGACTCCCGGAAGTAGTACCCCTGGTTGTCCCGGTAGCGGCCGCCGCACGGCCAGCCGTCCGCGTCCAGCAGCACGAGGGTGTTCTGCTGGTGCGCCTCCAGGGCGACCCCCGCCTCCCCGTCGAGCCACAGGATGGGGCGGACGACGGTGTCCAGGTAGCGCAGGAACCATTCGGCGGCCACGGCCGCGGGCGGCCGGCCGGTACGGGCCGCGAGGCGGCCGACGAGGTCGGCCAGCCGCGAGCGCAGCGCGGTCGCCGGCAGGCCGGGCCAGGGGCGCGGCGACGTGAGGCCGGCCACGCAGTGGGCCTGGTCGCCGGGGCCGAACGGGTTGTGCCGCAGCACCACGTCCAGGCCCTGCAGCGGCTCGCCGTCGGGCGCGTTCACCGCAAGCCACGCCGGGTCGCGGACGATGTCGAAGCCGGGGTGCGCGGCGCTCCACTGCCCGGCGAGGCCGCTGCGCAGCAGCCGGTGGACCTCGGTGCCGCGCCGCAGTTCCTTGCGGAGGTTCTCGCGGCGGGAGTTGGTGATGCGCAGCGCCACCGAGAGCTTGAGCATGGCGGGGGCGCCCGAGCGGTACACCGTGCGGACGGACGAGGTCGGGTGCCAGGGGCCGCCGAGGGGGCCGAGGTCGCGCAGCCGTCCCGTCGCGAGCAGCCCCCGCACCTCGGGCCGGTGCCGCACCTCGCGGGCCTGCCAGGGGTGCAGCGGCAGCACGGCCTCGCCGTCCGCGAGGTCCAGGCCGGGGCCCGCGAGGTCGGCGAGGAGCCGGTCGGCGGGAACCGTGCGGCCCCGGACGGTCCAGGCGGAGTCGGACGCGATCAGGGCGCGGTCGACGGCGAACCAGTGGAGCGGGAAGGAGCCGCGCAGCTCGGGCGAGAAGGCGCGGGACTCCGCCTCGGAGAGCCCTTCCCTGCCCTTGGGCGTGGGGTGCAGGGAGTGGCCCAGGATGAGCGACTGCTCGGCTTCGAGGAACGGGTCCGTGGTGGCGGGCGCCCCGGGACGCTCCCGCCGGTCGCTGATGAACCGGGCCGTGCGGCGCGCCGAGTCCGCGACCCGGCCGATCAGATCGGCGCCCCCGGCCGCGTCCGTGCCCGCCTCGCGGGCCAGCAGCGCCGCCAGGCAGACGGCGGTCAGCGGCGCCTGGCCGCCGGGGGCGAGCCGGGCGTGCTCGAACCGGTGGTGCCCGGTCGCCGACCAGTGCCGGACGCGCACGTCGAAGCCGGTGCCGCTGGCGGGCAGCGGCACCCGCAGCACCCCGTCCCGGGGCTCGGTGAGCGCGTTCTCGCGCACCCAGCAGCGCAGCAGCCCCTCGACCGTCGCCGCGTCGGCCGCCGCGTAGGCGTCGGACGCCTCCAGGGGGTCGGGCCCGGCCGGTGACGGCAGGGTCCGCCGCGTCTGCGGGGGCACGTGGGTCGGGGCGGCCGCGCCCGGGCCGGCGCCGGGATCTGCGGTCGTGCCGGGATCGGCGTTCGTGCCGGGGCCTGCGGTCATGCCGGTACTCCGTGGGTCGGTGGGCCCGTCGGCCCGGAGGTCTGGGGGTGCATCAGTCGTGGCCCGAGGAGTTCGTCATACGCGATCCTCCACCTCTGGGGCGCCGGTGGACACACCGTGTGTCCCGAAAGCGCCGTGCGTCCCGCGCACGCTCCGCTCGGCGGCCGCGACGGCGTCCGCGAGCCGGTCGAGCACCGCCTCGGCCTGCTCGTCGGTGATGGTGAGCGGCGGGAGCAGCCGGACGACGCTGCTGTGCCGGCCGCCGAGTTCGACGATCAGGCCGCGTCGCAGCGCCTCCCGCCGCACGGCCACCGCGAGCTGCGGAGCGGCGGGCAGCGACCCGTACTCGTCGGGTTCGGCCTCGGTGTCGACGAGTTCGAGGCCGATCATCAGGCCCCGGCCGCGCACGTCGCCGACGCACGGATGGTGCGCGGCCAGTCCGCGCAGCCGGGCCGTCATCCGGCCGCCCAGCGCGCCGGCCCGCGTCTCCAGCTCGTTCTCCCGGACGTACCGCAGGGTGGCGGTGCCCGCCGCCATGGCGAGCTGGTTGCCCCGGAAGGTGCCCGCGTGGGCGCCGGGTGCCCAGGTGTCCAGCTCCTCGCGGTAGACGATGACGGCAAGCGGGAGGCTGCCGCCGATCGCCTTCGAGAGCACCATCACGTCGGGCACGATCCCGCTCCGCTCGACGGCCCAGAAGGTGCCGGTGCGCCCGACGCCCGTCTGCACCTCGTCGACGATCAGCGGGATCCCGCGCCGGGCGGTGATCTCGCGCATCCGCAGCAGCCACGCCTCGGGCGCGGGGATCACCCCGCCCTCGCCCTGCACCACTTCGAGCAGCATCCCGGCGGGCGGCTGGACCCCGCCCTTGGGGTCGTCCAGCAGGCTGGCCGTCCACCGGGCGGACAGCTCCGCCCCGCGGTCGCCGCCGGTGCCGAACGGGCAGCGGTAGTCGTACGGGTACGGGAGCCGGGTCACCCGCGCGTCGGCCTCGCCGACCGTGGCGCGCGCCGCGGTGTCCCCGGTCGCGGCCAGCGCGGCCGCGGTCATGCCGTGGTAGGCGCCGGTGAAGGCCAGCAGGCCGCTGTTGCCGGTGGCGTGGCGCACCAGCTTGATGGCCGCCTCGACCGCGTCCGTGCCGGCCGGTCCGCAGAACTGCACCCGCCCGTGGGCGGCCAGTTCGGGCGGCAGCGTCTCGAACAGGGCGGTGGTGAAGGCGTCCTTGACCGGTGTGGCCAGGTCGAGGACGTGCAGCGGGGCCCCGGAGTCCAGGACCGCGCGGATCGCCTCCAGGACGACCGGGTGGTTGTGCCCGAGCGCCAGGGTCCCCGCGCCGGACAGGCAGTCCAGATAGCGGCGGCCGTCGGCGCCCTCGACCGTCATCCCCCGCGCCCTGACCGGGACGACCGGCAGCGAACGGGCGTAGGTGCGGGCCGCGGACTCGCGCAGCGACTGCCGCCGCAGGATCCCCTCCCCCGCCGCGAAGTCGTCCGCCGAGGCCGCCAGTTGGCCCGGCACGCTCGAGATGGCGGCCACTGCTCACTCCTCCGGTCGACGTCCCCTGTCCGCACTAACGACGGGCCGCTGGTCCGATCACGGTCGGCCGGAAGATCTTTCGCGCGGAACCGCGGACCCGCCGGGCGCCGTCCCCCACAGCAACGGCATAGTGGGAACCGCCCCCTCGCGGGGGCACGAACGCCGCTACACAACCAGGGGGACACGACCCATGCCATCCATAAGCCGGCCACTGGCCGCCGCCGCGGTCGCGGCCCTGCTCGCGGTCTCGGCGACCGCCTGCGGGCCGTCCGACGACAAGGCGGATCCCCAGCCGAGCGCCTCGGTCCCGAGCACGGGCGGCGCGAAGCTCCCGTCCGCCCTGCCCACCAGTCTCGGGGACCTCGAGAAGTGGAAGAAGGCGTACCGCGACGGGGCCTGGAAGAACTGGGACAAGAACCAGTGGCTGCGCAAGGCCTCCGAGTTCGTCAACCCGGTCATCGACGGTCTGTGGGACGACGACCGGATGAAGGGCGCGGAGCAGAACGACAAGAAGGTGCCCGACGACGTCGCGGCCGACAAGGGCAAGACCGACCCGGTGCCCGCCGTCAACAAGGCCAAGGCCGTCGAGGCGCCGTACCACGAGAACGGGCCGGGCGACGGGAAGATCTTCTTCGACGGCCCCAAGGGCTCGATGGTCTGCTCCGGCACGGTGGTGAAGGACCCCGCCCACCCGGGCAAGTCCAACCTGGTGTGGACCGCGGGTCACTGCGTGCACGCGGGTGGCGCGGGCGGCTGGTACCGCAACGTCATCTTCGTCCCGTCCTACAACGACGGCGGGAAGACCGCGGCGCAGCTGAAGGGCGCCAAGCGCGACCAGCTCGCACCGCTCGGCGTGTTCTGGGCCGACGGCGCCGCCACCTCCGACCAGTGGATCGCGACCGGTGCGGAGACCGGCGGCAAGGGCTCCCCGTACGACTTCGCGGTGCTGCACGTGGCCCCGGACAAGGCGAGCGGCACCAAGTCGCTGGAGGAGAAGGTCGGGTCCGCGCTGCCGGTCTGGTTCAACGCCCCGACCGCGGCGAAGGTGGGCAGCATCGGCGCCTGGGGGTACCCGGCCGCGCCGCCCTTCGACGGCCAGCGGCTGTTCAACTGCACGGGCAAGCCCGGCCGGCTGTCGATCTTCGCCGACCAGCCGACCGAGTACCGGCTCGGCTGCACGATGACGGGCGGTTCGTCCGGCGGCGGCTGGTACGCCAAGCAGCCGAACGGTGAGGTGGCGCTGGTCAGCAACACCTCGATCGGCCCGGTCACGGCGACCTGGCTGGCGGGCCCGCACCTGGGCGCCGAGGCGAAGGCCGTGTACGACAAGGTGAGCAAGCAGTTCCAGTAGACGGCGCTCACGCAGGCAGCTGACGCACGGAAGGGCCCGCCCCCGTCGGGGGCGGGCCCTTCCGTGCGTGCTCCGGCGGACCGGTCAGTGCTTGGCGACGAGCGCGAACGGCTCGAACTCGGCGGCCAGGTCCTCGTGCACCCGGGCCTTGAGCAGCGTGCCCTCGCCGGTGTGCTCCTCGGAGAGCACCTCGCCGTCGGCGTGCGCCCGGGCGATCAGCGCGCCCTGGCTGTACGGCACGAGGACGTCGATCTCGACCTCGGGCCGCGGCAGTTCCTCGTCGAGCAGCGCGAGCAGCTCGTCGATGCCCTGGCCGGTGCGGGCGGACACCGCGATGGCGTGCTTCTCGTTGCGCAGCATGCGCTGCAGCACGAGGGGGTCGGCCAGGTCCGCCTTGTTGATCACGACGATCTCGCGCACCTTGAGCGCCTCGACCTCGCGGAAGACCTCCCGCACGGCGGCGAGCTGCTCCTCCGGGACCGGGTGCGAGCCGTCCACCACGTGCAGGATGAGGTCCGCTTCCGCGACCTCCTCCATGGTGGAGCGGAACGCCTCGACGAGGTGGTGCGGCAGGTGCCGCACGAACCCGACGGTGTCGGTCAGCGTGTACAGCCGGCCGCCCGGCGTCTCGGCCCGGCGCACGGTCGGGTCCAGGGTGGCGAACAGCGTGTTCTCCACCAGCACGCCCGCGCCGGTGAGGCGGTTGAGCAGCGAGGACTTGCCCGCGTTGGTGTATCCGGCGATCGCGACGGACGGCACCTTGTTGCGCTTGCGCTCCTGCCGCTTGAGGTCGCGGCCGGTCTTCATCTCCGCGATCTCCCGGCGCATCTTGGCCATCTTCTCGCGGATGCGGCGCCGGTCGGTCTCGATCTTGGTCTCACCGGGACCGCGGGTGGCCATGCCGCCGCCACCGCCGGCCCCGCCGCCGCTGGACCCGCCGCCGCCCATCTGGCGGGAGAGCGAGGCACCCCAGCCGCGCAGGCGCGGCAGCATGTACTGCATCTGCGCGAGCGAGACCTGGGCCTTGCCCTCACGGGACTTGGCGTGCTGGGCGAAGATGTCGAGGATCAGGGCGGTGCGGTCGACCACCTTGACCTTGACGACGTCCTCGAGGTGGATGAGCTGGCCGGGGCTGAGCTCACCGTCGCAGACGACGGTGTCGGCGCCCGTCTCGTGCACGATGTCGCGCAGCTCCTGTGCCTTGCCCGAGCCGATGTACGTGGCCGGGTCCGGCTTGTCGCGGCGCTGGATCACGCCGTCGAGCACCAGGGCGCCCGCGGTCTCGGCGAGGGCGGCGAGCTCCGCGAGGGAGTTCTCCGCGTCGTCCACGGTCCCGGAGGTCCAGACACCGACGAGTACGACGCGCTCCAGGCGGAGCTGCCGGTACTCGACCTCGGTGACGTCCTCCAGCTCGGTGGACAGACCCACGACGCGGCGCAGCGAGGCGCGCTCGGAGCGTTCGAGCTGAGCACCGTCCCGCTCTTCGTCGATCTCGTGGCTCCAGGCGACGTCCTCTTCCATCAGGGCGTCGGCCCGAAGGCTCTCGGGGAGGCGCTGGCGGTCGTTTGAAGAGGAGGAAGAGGAGGTCATTGGATCCTTTGGTCGAACGGCTGGGAAGGCGACGGGCGTGTTGTCCGTCCCTACGATGGTCGCACGCCCGCCGCCGCTGGTCACGCGGGTTTCGGCGCCATCGGTGTGCGGTGCCCCGCGGAGCCGGCCACCCAGTCGGGGTGACCGGGCATCGGCGGGGTGGCGGCCCCGTACAGCCAGGCCTCCAGGAAGCCGCTCAGGTCCCGTCCGGCGACCGCGGAGGCCAGGGCGGTGAAGTCGGCCGTCGAGGCGTTCCCGTCCCGGTGCAGGCCCACCCAGGCCCTTTCCAGCCGCTGGAAGGCGGAGGCGCCGATCTCCTGGCGCAGCGCGTACAGGACCAGCCCCCCGCCGGCGTAGACGTTGTTCCGGAAGATCCCGAGCTTGCCCGGCCGGGGCGGCTTGGGCGCGGCGGGCGGTCCGTCCGCCTGCCGGACCCGGGTGTCGCCCTCGTAGGCGGCGCGGAGCTGCTCGTCGAGGCCGACGCCGTACTTCTGCGCCGCGTACAGCGCCTGGTACCAGGTGGCGTGCCCCTCGTTGAGCCAGAGGTCCGACCAGGCGGCGGGGGTGACGCTGTCGCCGAACCACTGGTGGGCCAGCTCGTGGACCATCAGCGGGGCGGCGACCGCCTCGGGGGCGAGCAGGACGCGGCGCTCGAAGAGCGAGAGGGTCTGCGTCTCCAGCTCGAAGCCGGTGGTGGTGTCGGCGCTGAGGATCCCGTACGTCTCGAAGGGGTAGGGGCCGACCTGCTCCTCCATCCACGCGATCTGCCCGGGCGTCATCGCGAGCCGGGCCTCCAGCCGGTCGCGGTCGGCGGCCCCGACCACGTCGCGCAGCGCCAGCCCGTGCGGGCCGGTCCTGCGCAGTACGGTGGAGCGGCCGACGGAGACCTGGGCCAGCTCGGTGGCCATCGGGTTCGCGGGCCGGTACGTCCAGGTGAGCGCCGACGCGGGCGCGGGCGCCGGGGCGGCGTCCGGGACGCCGTTGGTCACCACCGTGAGGTCCTCGGGGGCCGTGACGCGGAAGGTGAAGGCGGCCTTGTCCGAGGGGTGGTCGTTGCAGGGGAAGACGCGGTGCGCCGCGTCGGCCTGGTTGGCCATCGCCAGCCCGTCGGCGGTCCGCACCCAGCCGCTGTCCGGCGTGCGCGGGTCGCTGGTGTGGACGACGGTGATCAGCAGCTCGCCGCCGCCGGGAACCGGCTCCTCGGGGGTGACGACCAGCTCCTCGCGCTCCCGCTCGTAGGCCGCCGGTCGCCCGTTGACCTGGACCGACGAGACCGTGCCCGCGGCGAAGTCCAGGTGGAACCCGGTCAGCGGCCGCAGCGCGCGGGCCGTGATGCGGGTGACGGCGTCCAGCGGCCGGTCGTTGCCGCGGTAGTCGAAGGAGAGGTCGTAGGCGGCCACGTCGTAGCCGGGGTTGCCGAGGTCGGGGTAGAGCCGGTCGCCGAGCCCCGACGCCGTTGCGGCGGGGTCGCCGGGCAGGTCCGCCGCGGTCAGGGTCAGTACGGCGGCGACCGCCGCGAGCACGGCGCCGCTGCGCCGCGTGATGGGGATCATGCGCTACCGCTATCAGGGGGCGGCGCCCCGCAGTGCGCGACGCGCAGCGGCCCACCCGATCGGCTGCGATCGGCCCCGCCGCCTGTCCGGACCCCGACCGGACCCGATCGGAAAGGACCGGAAGGGACCGGAAGGGACCGGAAGGGACCGGAGGGGACCGTTCAGGGTGACTGGGAGCGTTGGCGCCCGGCCGTCACCGCCGCGCGGCGGCGACCACGCGCTGGGCCCGGTAGACGTCGTACACGCCGGGCACCGACCGCATGGCGCGCATCAGCCCCGGCAGCGCCTCGGCGTCGGGCAGCTCGACGGTGTACGTGTGGCGCACCCGGTGCTCCTGCGGGGGCTCCACGGAGGCGGAGACGATGCCCACGCCCTCGCCCGCGATGGCCTCGGTGAGGTCCGCGAGCAGCCGCGGCCTGCCGAGCGCCTCGGCGAGCAGCGTGGCGCGGAACCCGGCTCCCGCAGGACGGCCGCCCCGCCACCGGACGGGGACCGGCTCCCGGCCGGCGCCGGTCATCCGGAACGCCGTCGGGCACTCCTCGCGGTGCACGGCGACCGTGCCGCCGCGGATGACGAAGCCGGTGACCTCGTCGGGCGGCACCGGCGTACAGCAGCGCGCCAGGCGGACGGCGGCGCCCGCCAGGTCGGTGACGGCGACCGGTTCCTCGTCGGCCGCGGTGTCCGCGCTGTACGCGGGCCGCTCCGCGCGGGCGGCGGGCTCCTCGTCGGCGGGCGGCACCGGGTGGAGCTCCAGCCAGCGGGTGACGGCGATGCGGGCCGCGGGGGTGCGCACGTGCTCCAGCCAGTCGGCGGACGGCCCCGACGCGCCGGACTCGTCCAGCAGGATCTGCACGATGTCGCCGTCCCGCAGCTTGCTGCGCAGCGGGGCGAGGCGGCCGTTGACGCGGGCGCCGACGCAGGAGTGGCCGGCCTCGCCGTGCAGCGCGTAGGCGGCGTCCACGCAGCTGGCCCCGGCGGGCAGCCGGATGGTGCCGGTGGTGTCCCCGCCGCGCGTGGAGAAGACGGTGACCTCGCGGTCCTGGGCGAGGTCGGCGCGCAGCGCGGTCCAGAACGTGTCCGGGTCGGGGGCGTCGCGCTGCCATTCCAGCAGCCGCGACAGCCAGCCCGGCTGCGTCGGGTCGACCCGCTCGCCGTCGGCGGCCTGCGGGGGCTCGGCAAGGGTGTGCGGATTGCCCAGCGCGACGACCCCGGCCTCGGCGACCCGGTGCATCCGCCGGGTGCGGACCAGCACCTCGGCGATCCGGCCCTCCTCGTCGGCGACGGCGGTGTGCAGCGACTGGTACAGGTTGAACTTGGGGGCGGCGATGAAGTCCTTGAACTCCGCGATCACCGGGATGAAGCAGGTGTGCAGCTCACCGAGGACGGCGTAGCAGTCGGCGTCCTCCGCGACGAGCACCAGCAGCCGCCCGAACTCGCAGCCGCCGAGTTCGTCCGCGCCGCGCTTGAGCAGCACGCGGTGCACGGACACGGCGTGCCGGGGCCGGATGGCGACCTCGGCGGCGATCCCGGCCTCGCGCAACACGGTCCGCACGGCGTCGGCGACGGCCGCCAGCGGGTCCGGGCGGGCGGCGTTGGCGAGGATCATCGCGCGAGTGCGGGCGTGCTCCTCGGGGTGGAGGATGGCGAAGACCAGGTCCTCCAGCTCGCTCTTGAGGGCCTGCACGCCCAGCCGTTCGGCGAGCGGGATGAGCACGTCCCGGGTGACCTTGGCGATCCGCGCCTGCTTCTCGGGGCGCATCACCCCGAGGGTGCGCATGTTGTGCAGCCGGTCGGCGAGTTTGATCGACATGACGCGGACGTCGCTGCCGGTGGCGACGAGCATCTTGCGGAAGGTCTCGGGCTCGGCGGCGGCGCCGTAGTCGACGCGTTCGAGCTTGGTGACGCCGTCGACGAGGTAGCAGACCTCCTCGCCGAACTCCTCCCGCACCTGATCGAGCGTCACCTCGGTGTCCTCGACGGTGTCGTGCAGCAGAGACGCCGTCAGGGTCGTTGTCTCGGCGCCCAGTTCGGCCAGGATCAGCGTTACGGCGAGCGGATGCGTGATGTACGGCTCGCCGCTCTTGCGCATCTGGCCGCGGTGCGAGGACTCGGCGAGCAGGTACGCGCGGCGCAGCGTCTCGATGCCGGCCGCGCCGACCCCGGGATGGCGCAGCCGGTGCACCTTGGCGAGGTGCTCGATGGCGCCCGGCACCCGTTGGCCGCGGCCGCCGGCGGGCAGGCCCCACTCCCGGCCGCCCGGTCCGAGCAGTGCCGCCCGGCCGAGCCTGCGCAGGTCGATGCGGCGCAGTCCGCGCCTGCGGCCCTCGTCGTCGGGGGCGGGGGCGGCATCCACTGCGTTGTCCGCGCTCATCGGGCACCTCCGGCAGCGTCACCCGGCGGCGGGCGCTCTCCACGGAGAGTGGGGGCCGCGCCGGTGCTTGATGCTACCGAGCCCACCACGTGCGGCGGCTGCGCTCTCGTCCAGAGTGATCGCCATCACCCGTTCGAGGGAACAAGTGCGGGAAAACAGTACGGGAGGCCAGTTCGGAAAGGTCGCTCAGGAGTCCGATTCCCCTGCGGGTTTCGGACGCTGTCGGAGCGTCAGGCGGACGGGGCGTCCCACCACGCGGCGTCGACCACGCCCTCGGCGACGATCACGGCCGGCCCGGTCATCTCGATCTCGCCGTCGGCGCCCTCGGTGATCACCAGCCGGCCGCCGGGGACGTCCACGGTGTAGGTGACGGGCCGTCCGGTGACGGCCGGGTCCGCGCCGTCGCGGCGGGCGGCGGCGACCATGACGGCGCAGGCGCCGGTGCCGCAGGAGCGGGTCTCGCCGGAGCCCCGCTCGTGGACGCGCAGCGCCACGTGGCGCTCGCCGCGGTCGACCACGAACTCCGCGTTGACGCCCGTCGGGTACGCGGCGGCGGGGGTGACGGCGGGCGCCGTGTACAGGGTGCCCGCGTCGTCCAGGCTCCCGACGAAGGCGACGGCGTGCGGATTGCCCATGTTCACGTTGCGCGCGGGCCAGCTGCGGCCGTCCACGGTGACGGTCACCTCCCCCTCGGGCAGGACGGCGCGGCCCATGCCGACGGTGATCTCGCCGAGCGTGCCGTCGGCGTCCGTCTTGGCGATGCGCACCCGGCGGACGCCCGCCCGGGTGGCCACCGCCAGGTCGCCGGCGCCGGCCAGCCCGGCGCGCTGCAGGTACCGGGCGAAGACCCGGACGCCGTTGCCGCACATCTCGGCGACGCTGCCGTCGCTGTTGCGGTAGTCCATGAACCACTCGGCCTCGCCGGCCATGCCGGCCGCCTCCGGGTGGGCCGCGGAGCGCACGACCCGCAGCAGCCCGTCGCCGCCGACGCCGGCCCGGCGGTCGCAGAGCCGCGCGACGGCGGCCGGGGACAGCTCGAGGAGGCCGTCCGCGTCGGGGACGATCACGAAATCGTTCTCGGTGCCGTGGCCCTTGAGGAAGGACAGGCCCTGCTGCGTGGTGGTCACAAGGACCAGCCTAAGGCCACCGGGACGGGGGGCCCGGCGGCGGGGCGGGCTCAGCGCAGGCGGGCGACGCGCCAGATGGCGAGGACCGCCAGCAGGGCGCTGAACAGCGTGTACCCGACGATGTAGCGCCAGTCGGCGCGGCGGCCGGAGCCGCGGGCGGGCAGCCCCGGCCAGGTGTGGCCGACCCGGCGGGCGGCCATGATGCCCCAGCCCGCGGAGCAGCAGCTCAGCAGCAGGCCGAGCATGGCCACGACCGCGCCGCCGTCACCGAACTCGAAGGCGAGCGGGAAGGCGAACATCAGGGAGCCGCCGACGCCGAGGGCGACGATCGGGGCGAGCTGCCAGATCCGCAGCCGGCGCTGCGGCCGCAGCTCCACCGGAACGAGCTCCGGCTCGATCAGCGCGTCCGGGTCGAGGAGCGCGCCGGGTTCCATCAGCGTCCCGGGTTCGATCAGCGCGTCCGTTCCGAGGCGTGCGTCCAGGTCGGCGGGGCGGTCGGACGAGGAGTTCTGGGGACCGGCTTCCATCGCCACGCGCCCTCCCCCATCTCCGACGCCCGTAACTCGATGCTCGATGATGGCACGGCCGCGTGGCCGTCTCATCACGCTGAGGCGTCCCGATGCCATCACGTGATCAGGCTGTAACCGCAGCTTCGACCAACGTCAGCGCCTGATCGGTGAGTTCCTGGCCCCGTGCCGAGAGCCAGTGCACCCGCTGGTCGCGGCGGAACCAGGAGTCCTGGCGGCGGGCGAAGCGCTTGGTGGCCCGGACGGTCTCCGCGCGGGCCTCCCCGTCGGTGCACTCGCCCCCGAGCGCGGCGAGAACCTGCTGGTAGCCGAGCGCCCGCGAGGCGGTGCGGCCCTCCCGCAGCCCGGCCCCCTCCAGCTCCCGCACCTCGTCCACGAGCCCCGCGTCCCACATCCGGTCGACGCGCAGCGCGATGCGCTCGTCGAGCTCGGGCCGCGGCACGTCGACGCCGATCTGGACGGTGGCGTAGATCGAGTCCGGGCCCGGCAGATTGGCCGTGAACGGCCGTCCCGTGATCTCCACCACTTCCAGCGCCCGGACGATCCGCCGGCCGTTGCTGGGCAGGATCGCCCGGCCCGCCTCGGGGTCGACCTCGGCCAGCCGCGCGTGCAGCGCCGCGGGGCCCCGCTCGGCGAGCTCCTTCTCCAGCCGGGCCCGGACGGCGGCGTCGGTGCCGGGGAACTCCAGCGCGTCGATGGCGCCGCGCACGTACAGCCCGGAGCCGCCGACCAGCACCGGGGTCCGCCCGGCCGCGTGCAGCCGGTCGATCTCGGCGCGGGCGAGGCGCTGGTACTCGGCGACGCTCGCGGCCTCGGTCACGTCCCAGATGTCCAGCAGGTGGTGCGGCACGCCGTGGCGCTCGTCGGTGGCGAGCTTGGCGGTGCCGATGTCCATGCCGCGGTAGAGCTGCATGGAGTCGGCGTTGACGACCTCGCCGTCCAGCGCCTGGGCCAGGGCCACGCCCAGGTCGGACTTGCCGGCCGCGGTGGGGCCGACGACGGCGATGACGAGATCTTTGCTCGGAAGTACGGGGGGTCGCTCCCCGGGAGAGTGCAGCACGGGTCCAGTCTCCCAAACCCGCGGGCACCCCCACGATCGAGGGACGTGACGGAGCGCTGCCGCACTCGTTGCCTCTGGAGAGATTCCGCAGGCCGGATCCCGGGTTTTTCGGGCCGGCCGGACCCGAGCGGCGCAACGACGTGCCCCGGGCGACGCGGGATCTCGACCTCACGAACATGGTCTGGAGTAGAAATGGGCGTTTTCGGATGGTTTCGACGTCAGTCGGCCGACCCGTCAAGCGAGGCGGCGGAAGCCGTCACTCTGACGGCGGAGCCGGAGGAGGGCGCCGAGGCGGTCGCTGAGCCCGTCGCAGCGGAGCAGGACGCGGCGGCGGACGGGGCCGCGGAGCCGGCGGCGGAGGCCGCCGACGAGGCGGAGCCGGTCGGCATCCCGAAGCAGCAGTCCACGGCGGACGCCGCCGACAGCGAGGCCGGCGAGGGCGCCCGCGCCTAGAGGGCGCGAACGCCGATGGGCCGCGGCGCTCCGGCCCCGCGGCCCACCGGCGTCCTGGCCTATCGGCGTCCTGGTTTCCCGGTGTCCCCGGGGGCGGGGACTACGTCCACGTGGCGACGAAGTAGCCGACGCCGTAGGGGGCGTCCTCGTGGAGCAGCTGTCCGGCCAGGCCCGCGCCCTGCGCGGCGCCCGCGAGGACCTGCCAGGTGGCCCGTCCGGCGGCCTGCAGCTCCTGCGCCAGCTCCGCGTCCAGCGCGGCCAGCGCCCCGAGGTCGGCGGCGGCCAGCGCCGCGGCGACCGAGGCGTCGAAGGGCTCCGCACGCTCGTCCAGGTAGCCGGGGGCCTTGAGGGTGCGGCAGGCGCTGCCGTCGCCCATCACCAGCAGCGCGACCCGGTCCGCCGTGCCCGCGATCATGGCGCCGGTGGCGGCGCAGCGGTCCTGTTCGAGCTGCTCGCCCACGCCCAGCGCCTCCAGCGGAGCGGCGGCCCAGCCGCGCAGCAGCCAGGCGGCGACGGCCAGCGACGGCGGCAGCGGGCGGTCGGCCCCGGTGTCCTGCGCCGAGGCCTCGGGAGCGGGTCCCGAGCCGAGGCGTACGTCCAGGTCGACGCCGAACTCCCGGAACGAGCCGCGCGCACCCTCGTGGTGCCGCCCCCGGCCGGGCTGCTCCGCCGGGCCGATCACCACCAGCCGGTCGGGCCGGGACGCCGCGAGCACCCCGACGGCGTCGGCGCACGCGGCACGCAGCGCGTCCAGTTCGGCGGCGGCGCCCGCCGCGACCTCGGGTACGAGCAGCGGGGCGGACGGGCAGACTGCGGCGGCTACGAGCATGCCCGCAGCCTAGCCGCGCCGATCATGCTCCCGCAGGACCGGGCGGACCGGCCCCGCGCGGAGCAGTCAGAGCCCGCAGCCGCTCTCCACCACGGGCAGCGGCGCCGGGGCGCCGATAGTCGGCAGCCCGAGCATCACGCCGGCCGGCGCCTTGGGGGCGGCGTTGCGCAGCTCCCACGCGTCCCCGGCCCGGGTACGCCGCACCGAGAGCGCGGGGCGCTCGGCGAGCAGGTGGTGCGGGGCGGCGTAGGTGATCTCCACCATGGCCATGTCACCGGGGCGCGGGTCGGTGCCCGCGGGCTTCTCGAAGTGCACCAGGCGGCTGTCGGGCGCGCGGCCGGAGAGCCGGTGGGTGGCCTTGTCCTTGCGGCCCTCGCCCTCGGCGACCAGGACCTCCAGCGTGCGGCCGATCTGCGTCCTGTTCTCCTCCCAGGAGATCTGCTCCTGGAGCGCGGACAGCCGCATGTAGCGCTCCTGGACGATCTCCTTGGGGATCTGCCCGTCCATGTCGGCGGCCGGGGTCCCGGGGCGCTTGGAGTACTGGAAGGTGAAGGCCTGCGCGAAGCGCGCCTCGCGCACCACGTGCATCGTCTGCTCGAAGTCCGCCTCGGTCTCGCCCGGGAAGCCCACGATGATGTCGGTGGAGATGGCGGCGTCCGGCATGGCCGCGCGCACCTTCTCGATGATGCCGAGGTAACGGTCCTGCCGGTACGAGCGGCGCATCGCCTTGAGGACGGTGTCGGAGCCGGACTGCAGCGGCATGTGCAGCTGGTGCATCACGTTCGGCGTCTCGGCCATCGCGGCGATCACGTCGTCGGTGAAGTCCTTCGGGTGCGGGGAGGTGAAGCGCACCCGCTCCAGGCCCTCGACCTGCCCGGTGGCCCGCAGCAGCTTGGAGAACGCCTCGCGGTCGCCCATGCCCGAGCCGTACGCGTTCACGTTCTGGCCGAGCAGGGTGATCTCGACGACGCCCTCGGCGACCAGCGCCTCCACCTCGGCGAGGATGTCGCCGGGCCGCCGGTCCTCCTCCTTGCCGCGCAGCGCGGGCACGATGCAGAAGGTGCAGGTGTTGTTGCAGCCGACCGAGACCGAGACCCAGGCGGCGTAGGCGGACTCGCGGCGGGACGGCAGCGTGGAGGGGAACGCCTCCAGCGACTCGGCGATCTCGACCTGTGCCTCTTCGGCGATCCTGGCCCGCTCCAGGAGCACCGGCAGCCGGCCGATGTTGTGGGTGCCGAAGACCACGTCGACCCAGGGGGCCCGCTTCACGATGGTGTCGCGGTCCTTCTGGGCGAGGCAGCCGCCGACCGCGATCTGCATGCCCGGCCGGGCCGCCTTCTGCGGGGCGAGCTGGCCGAGGTTGCCGTAGAGCCGGTTGTCGGCGTTCTCCCGCACCGCGCAGGTGTTGAAGACGACGACGTCCGCCCCGTCCGCCCCCTTGGGCGCGCGGACGTAGCCCGCGCCCTCCAGCAGGCCGGACAGCCGTTCCGAATCGTGCACGTTCATCTGGCACCCGTAGGTGCGGACCTCGTATGTCTTCAAACCAGCCACCTCACCGCTCACCCGACCAGGGTACGGGGGCGCGCGGGTACCGGGAGCCGCGGGCGCCCCGCCTCCCCCGGCCGTCCCGCCCCGCGGGCCCCGGCCCGCCGGGCCGGCGCTACCCACAGCGGCGCCCGCCTGGCAGGATCCGCACCATGAACGTGCCCCACATCGGCAGACGCCGCGCGCTGCAGTCGGTCCTCGCGGCCGCCGCCGCCCTCGCGCTGCTCCTGTGGTGGCTGCTGCCGTCCCGCGGCCCCTCGTACCCGAAGGACCCGGTCTCGTTCTCCACCGGTGTCGCCGCCGGGGTCTACGAGACCTACGGGAAGATGCTCAGGAGCGACCTGCGGGACCAGCTGCCCGGGGTGCGGGTGGACCTCCTGCAGTCCCAGGGCTCGGTCGACAACGTGCGGCGCGTCGCCTCCGGGCAGGCCGACTTCACCATCGCCGCAGCGGACGCGGTGGCCGACTACCGGGGCCCGGGCAAGGACCGGCTGCGCGCCTGCGCCCGGCTGTACGACGACTACATGCAGCTCGTCGTCCCCCGGGACTCGGCGATCGGCTCCGCCCGCGACCTGCGCGGCAAGCGGGTCGGCGTCGGCCAGGCGGCCTCCGGGGTGAACCTCATAACGCGCCGGCTGCTGGCCGCCGCGGGGCTCGACCCGGCCAGGGACCTCACCGCGGTGCCGGTCGGCATCGACACGGCGCCCGGGATGCTCAAGGCGGGCGAGCTGGACGCGTTCTTCTGGTCCGGCGGCCTGCCGACCAACACCGTGACCAACCTGGCGGCCTCCAGCAAGGTCAAGCTCGTCCAGCTCGGCGACCTGGTGGACACGCTGCACTCGATGGGCGCGTCGACGGGCTACTACCGGCAGGCGGTGATGCCCGCCGACGCCTATCCGACGATGCAGCACGGCACGGCCGTCACGACCATCGCCGTCGCCAACCTGCTGGTGACCACCGACCGGGCGGACACCGGGCTCGTCGAGCGGCTCACCCGCGCGGTCATCGACAGCCGCGACGAGATCGGCAACAAGGTCCACGCCGCCCAGCTGGTGGACCTGCGCACCGCCGTCTTCACCGACCCCCTCCCGCTGCACGAGGGCGCCCGGCGCTACTACCGGTCCGTGAAACCGTAGGCCAGCTCCTGGCACACACATGCGGAGGCCCTAATCTCTACGCATGCGTAATGGGGGTACACCAGACGGCGGGCCCCACACTCTTGTCGACGGCCGGTACGAGCTGCAGCGCCCGCTGGGCCGTGGCGGTATGGGCGTGGTGTGGGAGGCGTACGACAACCGGCTGGGCCGCCAGGTCGCCGTGAAGGAACTGCTGTTCCGGGGTGCGGTCGATCCCGACACCCAGGCCCAGTGGGTGGAGCGGGCGCGGCGCGAGGCGCGGGCCATCGCCCGGATCGGGCACGAGCACGTGGTGGCGGTGCACGACGTGATCGAGGCCGACGGCCAGGTCTGGATCGTGATGGAGCAGGTCAATCCGCGCTCGCTCGCGGACCAGCTGCAGGAGCGCGGCCGGCTGGCCGCGCTGCAGACGGCCAGGATCGGCCTGGAGGTGCTGCGCGGGCTGCGGGCGGTGCACGCGGCGGGAGTGCTGCACCGGGACGTGAAGCCGCACAACATCCTCTTCCGCCGGGACGGGCGCGCGGTGCTGATGGACTTCGGCATCGCGACCTTCGAGGGCGCCGCGCAGGTGACCCGGCTGCACGAGCTCGTCGGCACCCCCCGGTACCTGGCACCGGAGCTGTGCGCCCCGCACGGCACGGCGCCGCGCGAGGCCACCCCCGCCGCCGACCTGTGGTCGCTCGGGGTGACGCTCTACGAGACGGTCGAGGGGCGCGCGCCCTTCCGCGGGCCGACCCCGTACGAGGTGCTGGAGGCGGTGCGCGAGAGCGAGCCGCCGCCCATGACGTACTGCGGGCCGCTGCGGCCGCTCATCGACGGCCTGCTGGTGAAGGACCCGCTGGCGCGGTTGACGGCGCAGCGGGCCGAGCAGCTGCTGCAGCACGTGGCGCAGGAGACCCCGCAGTACGCGACGTCGTTCTACCCGGAGGACGGCCACACGCCGGTCGCCGAGCTGCCGTGGAGGGACGGCGACAGCGTCGCCGGCGGCGTCGACACGGGGCCGCTGGGACCGGACGACCTGCCGGGCCCGACCGCTCCGGCCCCTCCCCCCGAGACCTCCGGTGCGGCCGGTTCCGGCCCGGGTCCCGACTCCGCCGCCGCCCCGCCACGGCGCCCCGCCGCCCGGTTCCGCGGCCGGCGCGCCTGGGCGGCCGGGGCGCTGGCGCTGGTGGTGCTGGCGGCGGCCGGCTGGTTCGCCGTGGACCGCCTCACCGCGTCCGCCGGCCCCTCCCTCGGCAGCTCGGAGACCCTGCGGGCGGCCCGGGAGCGCGGCTACCTGCTGGTGGGCGTGAAGGGCGACCAGCCGGGGCTCAGCGAGCGCGCCGCGCAGGCGCCCGGCGGCTTCCGCGGGTTCGACATCGACATCGCGCGGGCGGTGGCCAAGCACCTGGGCTTCACCACGGTGCGTTTCGAGGTGGTCAACACCCAGAGCCGCGAGTACCGGCTGAGCACCGGGCAGGTCGACCTGATAGTGGCCAGCTACTCGATCACCCAGGAGCGCAAGGAGACGGTGGACTTCGCCGGTCCGTACTACGTGGCGGGACAGGACTTCCTGGTGCCGGCCCGGTCGACCGGCGTGAACGGCGTCGCGGACCTGGACGGCCACCGGGTGTGCACCGTGCAGGGCTCCACGCCGGAGGCGCGGCTGCGCACCGGGTACCCGCGGATACTGCTGGAGCCGCGCGCCTCGTACGGGCTGTGCGTCGCCGACCTGCTCTCCGGCAGGGTGGACGCGGTCTCCACCGACGACGTGATCCTGGCCGGCTACCGGGCGCAGCACCCCACCGAACTGCGGCTGCTCGGCGCCCCGTTCGGCCGCGAGCAGTACGGCGTGGGCCTGCGCCGGGGCGAGCCGGCGCTGCGCGGCGCGGTGTGCGACGCCATAAGGGAGGAGATCGCCTCGGGGCACTGGAAGTCGTCGTACACCACGTATCTCAAGCCGCTCGCCCCGAAGGAGCTGGCGGACCAGCTGCCCCCCGACCAGACGGAGTGCGGCTAGCGGCATCGGTCGGGGGCGGGCGGAACGCGGGCGGCGGCGCGGGCAGGTGTCACCGCGCCGAGCGCGGCACCGTAAGCGTCACCGCGAGGCCGGTGGGCTCGTTCGCCGCGAAGGAGAGCCGGCCGCCGCTCTGGGCCAGCAGGACGCGGGCGATGGAGAGTCCGAGCCCGGAGCCGTCGATGTTCTGGTGGCGGGGGCTGCGCCAGAAGCGGTCGCCGATCCGGGCGAGCTCCTCCTCGGTCAGGCCGGGACCGCCGTCGGAGACGGTGACGGCCACCTCGTCGCCCTCCCCCGCGACCAGCACCCGGACCCGTCCGCCGCGCGGCGTGAACTTCAGCGCGTTGTCGATGACGGCGTCCAACGCGCTGGACAGCGCGATGGGATCGGACCAGCCGGTGACCGCGGTCTTGCCCGCGTATTCCAGGGCGACGCCCTCGCGCGCGCCGACCGGCCGCCACGCGCCGAGCCGCTCGCCGACGAGCGCGGCGATGTCGACGAGCGCGAGGTCGGCGTCCGCGTGCTCCGCCAGCGCCAGGCCGAGCAGGTCGTCCAGCACCTGGGCGAGCCGGCGGCCCTCGTCCTGGACGGAGGCCACCTCCTGGTTGCCTTCGGGAAGTTCGAAGCCGAGCAGCTCGATCCGCAGCATGAGTGCGGCCAGCGGGTTGCGCAGCTGGTGGGAGGCGTCGGCGACGAAGGCCCGCTGCTGTTCCAGCACCTGCTCGACGTTGTCGGCCATCTCGTTGAACGACCGCGACAGCCGGCGCAGTTCGGGCGGCCCGCCGGCCGCCGCGACCCGGGA
Source organism: Streptomyces sp. NPDC006733 (assembly GCF_040636125.1). NCBI lineage: Bacteria > Bacillati > Actinomycetota > Actinomycetes > Kitasatosporales > Streptomycetaceae > Streptomyces > Streptomyces sp. NPDC006733. Next base: position 92,956 of record NZ_JBEYJD010000028.1, read on the forward strand.
CTTCATCCGGCCGGTGGCGATGTCGTGCGTGACGCGGTCCAGGATCGCGACCGGGCGCAGCACCCAGCCGGTGAGCCGGAACGCGAACAGCACCGCGATGGCCATCGCGGCCAGTTCGCCGGCGCCCAGCAGCAGCCAGCCGTGCAGGATGCGCGAACGCAGCGCCCCGGTGGGCGACTCGGTGAGCACCACGGCCACGACGTCCCCGTCGCGGATGATCGGTGAGGCGACGGCCAGCGTGCGGCGCTGCCAGGGCCACACCTGCCGCGGGTCGTGGCTGCGGCGGCCGGCCAGCGCCGCGCTGTAGGCGGCGTTCGCCTCCCCCGCCGCGGGCAGCCGCCACTGGGCGGGGGCGACACCCATCGCGGTGCCGTCGCGGTAGAACACCCCGGCGCGAATGCCGTACAGCTCCTCGTACCGGCTGAGTTCCGAGCGCAGTACGTGCAGCCGTTCGTCGTCGCCAACGGCGCTCGCGGACTGCGGCGTGCGGGCGGTGACGAACTGGGCGAGCGACGCGAAGCGCGCGGTGTCGTCGATGCGGTCGACGACCACCCGCTGCTGCTGGGCCGCGGCCATGCTGGCGGCCAGCGGAAAGCCCAGCGCCAGCAGGACGCCCGCCATCAACGCGAGCAGCAGGGGGAGGAGACGCGAGCTCAAGCGGGGTCCTGGGTCTCAGGCGGCTGGGACGACGAGCCGGTAACCGACCCCGCGCACCGTCTCGATCATGGACGGCATCCGCAGCTTGGAGCGCAGCGAGGCGACGTGCACCTCCAGGGTGCGCCCCGTCCCCTCCCAGCTGGTGCGCCACACCTCGCTGATGATCTGCTCGCGGCGGAAGACCACCCCGGGCCGCTGCGCGAGCAGGGCCAGCAGGTCGAACTCCTTGCGGGTGAGCGCGATCGGCTCGCCGCTCACCATAACGCGGCGGGTGGGCAGTTCGATGTCGACCGGGCCGAGCCGCACGCTGCCCGACGGCGGCCGCTCGGCCGCGCCGGCCTCGGCGCCGCCCGACGGCCCGGGGGCGGCGGCGGACTCCGCGGGCCGCAGCGGCGGCCGCCGGCCGACCGCGTGGATCCGGGCGAGCAGCTCACCGGTGTCGTACGGCTTGACGACGTAGTCGTCGGCGCCGAGGTTCAGGCCGTGGATGCGGGACCGCACGTCGGCACGCGCGGTGACCATGATGACGGGGGTCGAGGTGCGGCGGCGGATCCGGCTGCACACCTCGAAGCCGTCCTGGTCGGGCAGGCCGAGGTCGAGCAGCACGCACCCGTACGACGGGCCCTGGGCGGGCAACAGCGCGCGCAGGGCCTCCTCGCCGCTGCGGGCGTGGGTGACGTCGAAGCCGTGCTTCGCGAGCACGGCCGACAGTGCGGCGGCGACCCGGTCGTCGTCCTCCACCAGCAGCAATCTCATCGGTTCACCCTCCTTTCCCACATCAGCGTCGATTCGTTCACCGTCCGGACCCGCGCCGTCGGCCGGCGTCCGGTACCTACCCGGAATACACCCCGACCGGCGAGGGGCGCGTCAAGTGGGCACCGGTGCCTGCCCCGGACTGTTATCCAGCCGGTACGCACGGCAACGCAGGGCGCATCGGCCGTGGCGGAGAGTATCCGAATCGTGATGCTCAAGTTCAGCTCAGATGTAATGACGCTCGTCATCATGCATCACTAGGGTCTGCCGAACCGACGAGGATGGAGCACACGCCGATGACCGAAGTCTCAGTGACCAAGGACGCCGCGCCGGCGACCGACGACCTGGTCGTACTGGGTGGCGTGAACAAGCACTTCGGCGCCCTGCACGTGCTCCAGGACATCGATCTGACGATCACCCGCGGTGAGGTCGTGGTCGTCATCGGTCCTTCGGGGTCCGGCAAGTCCACGCTGTGCCGCACCATCAACCGGCTGGAGACGATCGATTCGGGCTCCATCACCGTGGACGGCAGGCCGCTACCGCAGGAGGGCCGGGAACTGGCCCGGCTGCGTGCCGATGTGGGCATGGTCTTCCAGTCCTTCAACCTCTTCGCGCACAAGACCGTTCTGCAGAACGTGATGCTCGGACAGGTCAAGGTCCGCAAGACCGACAAGAAGGCCGCCGAGGACCGGGCCCGCCAGCTGCTCGACCGGGTCGGCGTGGGCGTCCAGGCGGACAAGTACCCGGCGCAGCTCTCGGGCGGCCAGCAGCAGCGGGTGGCGATCGCCCGCGCGCTGGCGATGGACCCGAAGGTCATGCTCTTCGACGAGCCGACCTCCGCGCTCGACCCGGAGATGATCAACGAGGTGCTGGAGGTCATGCAGCAGCTCGCCCGGGACGGCATGACGATGATCGTCGTCACCCACGAGATGGGGTTCGCCCGCTCCGCCGCCAACCGGGTCGTGTTCATGGCCGACGGACGGATCGTCGAGGAAGCGACGCCGGAGCAGTTCTTCAGCAACCCGCGCAGCGACCGTGCCAAGGACTTCCTCTCCAAGATCCTCCACCACTGACGCTGCCCGACGGCCGTCCGCTCCCGCACGCGGCCGGCCCGCACGACAGCCGCCAACGGCTGAAACCGGGCTTCACGCTCGACGACCGACGCTTGACGATGCACTGACCGACGACGCACTGACGACTGACGACGCAAGGGATGTCCCCATGAATATCCGTAAATCCGCCGCCGCCGGGCTCGTCGTCCTGGCGCTGACCGCATCCGCGACCGCCTGTGGCGGCAAGGAGGGCACGCCGGACGCGCCCGGTGCCAAGGCCACCACCGGTGCCAACGCCCCCAAGCTGCCGACGTACGCCGCGAAGACGGGCGTGACGATCGACTCCGCCGTGCTGAAGAAGGCACAGCAGCGCGGCAAGCTGGTCATCGGCGTCAAGGCCGACCAGCCGTTCCTGGGCTTCCAGCCGCCCGGCACCAACGACCGCAACGGCTTCGACATCGAGATCGCCAAGATGGTCGCCGCCGACCTCGGCTTCGGTGCCGACAAGATCGAGTGGAAGACCTTCGACTCCAGCCTGCGCGTGCCGGCGATCAAGAAGGGTGACGCGGACTACTACGTCGGCACCTTCACGATCAACGACGCCCGCAAGAAGGACATCTCCTTCGCCGGCCCGTACTACATCGCCGGCCAGGACCTGCTGGTGGCCAAGACCAACACCGACATCACCGGCCCGGACGCCCTCAAGGGCAAGAAGGTCTGCAGCATCACCGGCTCCACGCCGCTCGAGCGGATCAAGGACCCGAAGTACGGTGCCACCGTCGTCGCCCTCGGCAAGTACTCGGACTGCGTGCAGCAGCTCCAGACCGGCCAGGTCGACGCGGTCACCACGGACGACGCGATCCTCAAGGGCTACGCCGCGCAGGCGCCCGGCAAGTTCCGGGTCGTCGGCAAGACGTTCTCCCAGGAGCCCTACGGCATCGGCCTCGCGCACGACGACAAGGCGCTGCGCGACGCGATCAGCGACGCGCTGAAGGCGCACCAGGACAACGGCGACTACAAGAAGGCCTACGACGCGACGCTGGGCCTGTCCGGCGCGCCGTACACCGCGCCGCCGGCCCTCGACCGCTACTGATCCGCCGGCCCGCCGGCCGGCCCCGGTCCCGTCGTTCCCACGGCGGTCCACCGGTGGCCGGCCGGCGGGCCGCAACGCCCTCGTGAGGCCTACCTCGATGCTGCTTCCTGCCGGGGCGCGACCCGTCGTACCCCCCGCACGCCCTGGACCGACGATGCCCTCCTGGCCCTGCCAGCCCCCAGCGAACCGGCGAGGTGAGCCGCGATGAACGTGCTGTTCGACAATTTCGCCCTGTTCCGCCAGGGGTTCTTCGGGACGCTGTCGCTCACCGGCGCCAGCGCGGTGCTCGCCCTGCTGCTCGGGGTACTCATCGCCGCGTTCCGGGTCTCGCCGGTGCCTCCGCTGCGGGCCTTCGGCACGCTGTGGGTGACGCTGCTGCGCAACACCCCGCTGACCCTGCTCTTCCTCGTGGCCACGTTCATCGTGCCCGAGGTCGTCGCGACCGGCCTCAGCTCGTACCAGCTGGCGGTGCTCGCCCTCGGCTTCTACACCTCGGCGTTCGTCTGCGAGGCGGTGCGCTCCGGCGTCAACACCGTGCCGCTCGGCCAGGCCGAGGCCGCGCGCAGCATCGGGATGACCTTCAGCCAGATCCTGCGGCTGATCATCCTCCCGCAGGCGGCCCGTACGGTCATCGCGCCGATCGGCAGCCTCATGATCGCGCTCACCAAGAACTCGGCGATCGCCGGTGCGTTCAGCGTCACCGAGCTGTTCTCCACCCAGAAGCTGCTGAGCGACGAGGGCTTCAACCTCACCGTGATCTTCATCTGGATCGCCCTCGCGTACCTGATCATCACCTTTGCGATCAGCGGCCTGTTCCGGCTGCTCGAGAACCGGCTGGCGGTGGCCCGATGACGGCGAGTGTCCTGTATGACGCCCCGGGACCCCGGACCCGGCTGCGCAACCGGATCTACACGGTCCTCGGCAGCCTGGGTCTCGCCGGGCTGCTGGTCTTCGCGGCCATGCGGCTGGAGTCCAAGGGCGAGTTCAAGTCCTACATGTGGGACCTGTTCCAGTACTCCGGGGTCCAGCAGCAGATCACCGACGGCATCGTCGCCACCCTCAAGGCGTTCGCGCTGGCGGCGGTCTTCTCGCTGCTGCTGGCCACCGTGCTGGCCGCCGGACGGCTCTCGGACCACACCCCGATCCGCCTGGTCGCCTCGTCGGCCGTGGAGTTCTTCCGCGCACTGCCGCTGATCATCATGATCTACCTGCTGTGGGCGACGGTCTTCGAGCCCTTCTGGGCCCTGGTGATCGGCCTGACGCTCTACAACGGGTCGGTCCAGGCGGAGATCTTCCGGGCCGGCATCAACGCCGTCCCCCGGGGCCAGGGCGAGGCCGCCTACGCGCTGGGCATGCGCAAGACCCAGGTCATGCTGACCATCCTGGTCCCGCAGGCCGTCCGGGCCATGCTGCCCAGCATCATCAGCCAGCTCGTGGTGACCCTGAAGGACACCTCGCTGGGGTACCTCATCGCCTACACCGAGCTGCTGTACGTGGGCCGCATCCTGGCGGGGAACACGCCGACGCCCGGCAACTACCCGTACTTCCAGGTGCTGCTCGTCATCGGCACGATCTACATCGCGATGTGCATGCTGCTGTCCGCCGTGGCCACCTGGGTCGAGAAGCGCGCCCGGCGCAGCCCGAAGGGGGCGCCGCCTCCCACGCCGGAGGCCGAGGCGCTGGTCGCCACCGCGGAGTGACGCGTCGGCGCTCCCGCGCTGTGGAACTGACGGTGCGTCGGTGGGTCGCCGGTGGGTCACGGGCGGCCCACCGGTCACTGAAGTGACGGTACGTCGGCTCATTCGGTGACGGTGCGTCGGTTCGCACCGCGCCGACGTTCCGCCGTCACTTGACGCACGCACTCGCAGTGGATTGCATACGTATCGTGACTGCACATCTTCCGGGGACCGCCCTGTGGACCCGGTGATCGTCGCGGGGGCGGGCCCCACGGGCCTCGCCCTCGCGCTCGCTCTGGCCAAACGCGGTGTCCCGACCATCGTCCTCGACGAAGCCGAGGGGCCGGCCGACGCCCGTGACGACCTGCGCCATCCCCGCACCACCGTCCTGAGCGCCGACACCGCCGCCCTGCTGGAACGGCTCGGCTACCCGCGGGTGTACGCGGACGGCACCACCTGGGCCGGCTGGCGCACCCTGCGCCGGCGGCAGGAGGTGCTGCGCATCGACTTCGACCCGGGGGCCGAGGCCCGGTCCGGGGGCGGGTCCGGACCCGCGTCCGAGTTCGAGTCCGCGTTCGAGGACGAACCCGTGGAACCGTCGCCGGTGCACATCTCCCAGCACCGGCTGGAACGGGGGCTGCGGGAGACCCTGCACGGCCACGGCCTCGTGCGGATCGTGACCGGCTCGCGCGTCGACGAGATCGACGAGGACGCCACCGGTGTCACCGTGCACACCCGCGGCGCCGACCGCACCTGGTGGCGCGGCAGCTACCTGGTCGGCTGCGACGGGCCGCGCTCGACCGTCCGCAAGCTGCTCGCGGTCCGCTTCCCCGGCAAGACGGCCGTCGACCGGCACGCCGTCGCCGCGCTGCGCGTCGACCTCCCCGAGCCCGGCGTGGCGCTGCTGCACCGCGATCCCCCCGGCCTCGGCACCGGCCAGGAAGTGACGGCCCGCCCGCTGCCCGACGGCCTGTGGCGGTTCGACTGGCTGCTGCCCGGCCGGGGCGAGGTGCTGACCGCCGACGAGCTGGTGACCCGCGTCCGCTCGATACTGACCACATGGTGCGGCAGCGTCGTGCCGTACGAACTGGTCGGCTCGGCCGAGTACCCGGTGCACCAGCGGCTCGCCCGCCGCTGGCGGGTGGGCCGGACGTTCCTCGCCGGCGACGCCGCCCACCTGATGGGCGCGCTGGGCGCCCAGAGCGTGGAGGAGGGCCTGCGGGACGCCGAGAACCTCTCCTGGAAGCTCGCGATCGCCTGGCACGACGGCGCCTCCGACACCCTGCTCGACAGCTACCAGGCCGAGCGGCGCGAGGCGGTCGGGGCCCGGCTGCGCGCCACCGACCAGGCGCTGCCGCTGGTGCGGGCCGGCGGGGCCTGGACCGCGGTCCGCCACACGCTGCTCTCCGGGTCCGCCCGCGGGTACGCGGAGCTGCTGACCGACAGCCATCTCGGCCGGGGGCCGGTCGCCTCCCCGCCGGTATACGGCCGCTCGCCGCTGGCGCTGCCCGCACCGCGGCCGGGAGGGGGCGGCACCGGCGGTGGCAAGACCGTCGGCTCACCGCTGGTCGCGACCTGCGCCACTCCCCCGGGCGGGCTGGTCGTCGACGTGCCGGTGACGGCGCTGGACGGCTCGACGGGCCGCCTGCGGGACCGGCTGGGCCAGAACCTGCTGGTGATGCTGATCGCCCCGGGCACCGGGGTGTGGGACAGCCGGCACTGGCTGACGGCCGGCCTGATGCCGCGGCTCGCGTCGGCGGTCGCCGCGCTGCCGATGCGCGCCGAGCTGCTCGTGGCCGAGGCCTACCCGGGCGCGACGGCCCACAGCGTGCTGCTGATCCGCCCGGACGGCCACCTCGTGACGGCCATGGTCGGCTGCCGTCCCGCGGAGCTGTACTCCTACGCGGACCTGGCCCGCGGCGGCCCCCCGCACCGGACCGCCCCCCAGGACGACCCGGTCGGCAACCGGACACCCTGACGCCGTACCGGCGACCGCACCGCCCGGGCGGAAACGCCCGGGCCCGCGGAGACCGCGGTGCCCTGCCCGCGGGCACCGTCATCCCAGCGGGTGGTACTCCAGGACGTCCGGTTCGTCCTGGCCCTCTTCCTCCAGAGCCCTGCGGACCACCCGGAGGGCGAGCCCCTCCGGGTAGCCCTTGCGGGCGAGCATGCCCGCGAGGCGGCGCAGCCGCTTGTCACGTTCCAGCCCCCGCGTGGTCCGCAGTTTGCGGTCCACCAGCTCGCGGGCCCGCTCCTCCTCCTGGTCGGAGTCGAGCTGGGCCACCGCCTCGGTGACCAGCTCCGCGTCCACCCCCCGAGTCTGCAGCTCCCTCGCCAGCGCCCGGCGGGCGAGGCCCCGCCCGCGGTGCCGGGACTCCACCCAGGCGTTGGCGAACGCCTGGTCGTCGATCAGGCCGGCTTCCTGGAACCGCTCCAGCAGCTGCTCCGCCACGTCGTCCGGGATCTCCCGCTTGCGCATCGCGTCGGCGAGCTGCTTCCGCGTGCGGGGGTTCCCGGTGAGCAGGCGCAGGCACAGCGCCCGCGCCTGCTCCTCCGGGCTGAGCGGCGGCTCTTTCGAGGCCCTCGACTCGGAAGAGCCGCCGCGATCGGGGTGCCGACTCGCCATGGCCTCAGGCCTTGGCCGCGGTGGCCTTGGTCGCCTTCACCGTCTTGGGCGCCGGGACCTCGGCCTTGGGAGCGGCGGTGTCGGCCGCCCCACCCGCCGCGTCGGCTCCCGGCTCGGCGCCGGGGGCCACGGCCCGGACACCGATGCCGAGCTTTTCCTTGATCTTCTTCTCGATCTCGTCGGCGAGGTCCGGGTTGTCCTTGAGGAAGTTGCGGGCGTTCTCCTTGCCCTGGCCGAGCTGGTCGCCCTCGTACGTGTACCAGGCACCGGCCTTGCGGACGAAGCCGTGCTCGACACCCATGTCGATCAGGCCGCCCTCCTTGCTGATGCCGTGGCCGTAGAGGATGTCGAACTCCGCCTGCTTGAAGGGCGGCGCGACCTTGTTCTTGACGACCTTGACGCGGGTCCTGTTGCCGACCGCGTCCGTGCCGTCCTTGAGGGTCTCGATGCGGCGGATGTCGAGCCGCACGGAGGCGTAGAACTTCAGCGCGCGGCCACCGGTGGTGGTCTCCGGCGAGCCGAACATCACACCGATCTTCTCGCGGAGCTGGTTGATGAAGATCGCCGTGGTGTTGGACTGGTGCAGCGCACCCGTGATCTTGCGCAGCGCCTGGCTCATGAGCCGGGCCTGCAGACCCACGTGCGAGTCGCCCATCTCACCCTCGATCTCGGCCCGCGGCACGAGGGCGGCCACGGAGTCGATCACGATGAGGTCGATCGCGCCGGAGCGGACCAGCATGTCCACGATCTCCAGCGCCTGCTCGCCGGTGTCCGGCTGGGAGAGCAGCAGGTTGTCCGTGTCGACGCCGAGGGCCTTGGCGTACTCGGGGTCGAGCGCGTGCTCGGCGTCGACGAACGCCACCGTGCCGCCGGCCTTCTGCGCGTTGGCCACCGCGTGCAGCGTGAGGGTCGTCTTGCCGGAGGACTCCGGCCCGTAGACCTCCACCACACGGCCGCGCGGGATGCCGCCGACACCGAGGGCCACGTCCAGGGCGGTCGACCCGGTGGGGATGACGTCGATGGGGTCGTTCGGCTTGTCGCCCAGGCGCATGACCGCGCCCTTGCCGAACTGCCGTTCAATCTGTGCGAGCGCGGCGTCCAGCGCCTTCTCGCGGTCGTTACCTGCCATGGGCTCCACCCGGGATGTTTGAGTCGATCGCTTCACGTCCATGACGCTAGTCCCTGCCACTGACAATGCGCCTGGACGTCGCTCCGAGCTGTGGAAAACCTCCGTGGAGAACCGGCCCGGACCACCCATCAGAATGGATGTTCGATTTGCGTGTCAAGCGACACGCTGGGCCCCGGACGCACTGTCCGATCCCTCACGTCCCTCACGTCCGACGCCGCCTCCGCAGCCACGGCCGCCGCCGCGGCCCGTGCGCCCGGGGATCCGTCACCTCGTACCGCTTCACGTACGCCCCGAAGAACCCCTGCAGCGTCGCGGTCACCGGGATAGCGACCAGCGCGCCCACCGCCCCCAGCAGCGAGGTGCCGGCGATGACCGACCCGAAGGCGACGGCCGGGTGGATGTCCACGGTCCTCGCCGTGATCCGCGGCTGCAGCACGTAGTTCTCGAACTGCTGGTAGACCACGACGAAGCCCAGCACCCACACCGCGTCCCACGGATCCTCGGTGAACGCGATCAGCATCGGCAGCGCGCCCGCCAGATACGTCCCGACCGTCGGCACGAACTGCGACACCAGCCCCACCCACACCGCCAGCGCCGGCGCGTACGGCACCCCCAGCACCTGCAGCAGGACGTAGTGCGCCACGCCCGACACCAGCGCCATCAGCGCCCGCGAGTAGATGTACCCGCCCGTCTTGGCGACCGCGATCTCCCAGGCCCGCAGCACCTCCGCCTGCCGGGCCGGCGGCAGCACCGAGCACAGCCCCCGGCGCAGCCGCGGCCCGTCGGCCGCGAAGTAGAACGCGAACAGCGCCACGGTGAACAGCTGGAAGACGATCCCGAGGACCGTGGCCGACAGCCCCCACACGTTGCCCGCGCTGTTCTGCAGGTAGTTGCGCACCCAGTCCGAGTGCAGGACGTTGTCCTGCAGCGTCCCGACGTCCAGCTGCGTGTGGAACGTCCGGTTGACCCACACCACCACGTCGTCGACGTACTGCGGGAAGTTCTGGCCGATCGTCGTGATCTGGTCCACGAGCAGCGAGCCGAGCGCCACCACGAACGCCCCGATCGCGAGGCACGCCCCCAGCAGCACCACCCCCGTCGCCGCCCCGCGCCGCACCCCGCGCGCCGCCATCCAGCCCACCGCCGGCTCGATCGCCAGCGCGCCGAAGAACGCGATCAGGATGTTGATCAGCAGCCCGGTCAGCTGGTGGAACGCCCAGCCGGCCAGCTGGAAGCAGCCCGCCAGCACCAGCGCGAGCACCATCGCGCGCGGCAGCCACCGCGGCATCCGCGCACGGGGAGCCGACGGCTCCTCTTCCTGGACGCTGCTCCCACCGGTTCCTGACACGCACCCCAGTCTGGACGCGATGACCGAAAAGTCCGGGATCAACCCTCCGCGGACTCAGCGCCGCCCGGCCGGCACGTCCATCGCCGTACAGACCGCCCGCCACACGTCCCTGGCCTCCCACCCCGAGTCCAGCGCCTCCCACACGGTCCGCCCGCCGAGCTCCGCCATCACATGATCCCGGGCGAAGGAGTCCGCGTACCCCTCCCCGAACTGCACCCGCATCCGCTCCCAGAACACCGTCAACTTCATGCCCCCAGTATCCCGCGACGCGAGTGGCGGGAACGGGACGGGGTGGGCCCGGGGCGAGGTGCGGGGCGGGTGGGTGGGTGCTGGAATGGGCGCGGGGGTGGTGCGGCTCGTCGGAGGAGAGGTGATGGGCGCAATCCCCAGCACGCGGCACCACCGGCGGCTCCTGGTGAAGTGCCTGCTCCGCTCGGCGGCCTCGGCCGCGCTGCTCACCTGGCTGTACTACCTGGTGCCGCTCGACCGGGAACTCGGCGCCACCAGTGCCGTGCTGCTCGTCCTGGGCCTGGTCGCCTTCGGGTGCCTGGTCGTCCGGCAGGTCACCGCCGTCACCCGTGCGGCGTATCCGGGGCTGCGCGCCGTCGAGGTGCTGGCCACCGCCGTGCCGCTGTTCCTGCTGCTGTTCTCGGCCGCGTACTACCTGGTCGCCAGAGACCGGCCGGCGTCGTTCTCGGAGCCGCTGACCCGGACGGACGCGCTGTACTTCACGGTCACGGTGTTCGCGACCGTGGGATTCGGGGACATCACACCCCTCAGCCAACCCAGCCGGGTGCTGACCACGGTGCAGATGGTCGCCGACCTGATCATCGTGGGCCTGATCGCGAAGGTCCTCTTCGGCGCGGTCCGGATCGGGCTGCGGCGGCGGGACTCGTCGGCGGACTCCCCGCCGGAAACCCTGGAGGACGGCCCATGAACGAAGCGAAACCCCGGCCGGCCGAACCGGGGGCGGCGGATCCGCTGCGGGGCCTGCTGCTGGCGCCGGGCTACCTCAGGACGCTCGTCCTCTGCGCGCTCGTCGGCATCCCGGTGTCCCTCGCCGCGTTCTGGTTCCTCGTCGGGATGCACCAGCTGGGCCACCTGCTGTGGGCCGACCTTCCGCAGGCCTGGGGCTGGGACGCACCCCCGTGGTGGTGGCCGCTGCCCCTCCTCGCGATCGCCGGCGTCTGCGTCGGCCTGATCGCCACCCGGCTGCCCGGTGGCGGCGGCCACATCCCCGCCGCCGGCCTGCACACCGGCGGCGCCTCGGCCGCCGCCCTGCCCGGTGTGCTGCTCGCCGCAGCGGCGAGCCTGCCGTTCGGCGCGGTGCTGGGGCCCGAGGCGCCGCTGATCGCGCTCGGCAGCGGCCTGGCGCTGCTCTTCCGGAACCTCGTCAGGAGTGCGGCGACACCGCAGAGCACGGCCCTCGTCGGCGCGGCCGGCGCCGCCGCGGCCATCGCCGCCATCTTCGGCAACCCGCTGATCGCGGCCGTGCTGCTGATCGAGGTGGCCGGGGTCGGCGGACCGCAGCTGTTCGCCGTCATGCTGCCCGCCCTGCTGTCCAGCGGGGTGGGGGCGCTGGTGTTCACCGGGTTCGGCCGGTGGACGGGGCTGCAGACCGGCAGCCTGGCGCTGAAACTGCCCGGCCCCCTGCCGCGGCTGGACGCGCCGGACATCCTCTGGACGCTGCTCCTGGCCGTGGCCATCGGCGTCTTCGTGCACTTCGTGCTGGGCGCTGGCCGGCTGACCGCGGCGTTCGTCCCGGTGCGGACGCTCCCCCGGACCGTGCTCTGCGCACTGGCCGCGGGCGGCTGCGCCGCCCTCTACGCGCTGATCACCGACCGCGCGCCCGACGAGGTCGCCTCGTCGGGACAGGCGACGCTGACCGCGCTGGCCGCCGACCCGCACGCCTGGGGGATCGGCGCGCTCGTCGCCGTCCTGCTGCTCAAGGGCGCCGCGTACGCGCTGTGCCTGGGCAGCCTGCGCGGGGGGCCCATCTTCCCCTCGCTCTTCCTGGGCGCCGCCGCGGGCGTCCTGTTCTCGTCCCTTCCCGGCCTGGGCTTCGTGCCGGCCCTCGCGGCCGGCATGGCGGCCTCGGCGGCGAGCGCCCTGCGGCTGCCGGTCAGCAGCGTGGTCCTGGTCAGCCTGCTGCTCGGCGGCTCCGCGATGATGCCCGTCGTGATCCTGGCGGCCGTCGTCGCCTTCGTCACCACCGAGCTGCTGCCTCCCTGGCCCCGGATCCCGGCGGACGCCGGAGCGCCGGCGGACGCCGAGGCGCGGCAAGGCGCGGCGAAGGCCTGAGCGGCGGCCGCGCGCGTCAACTTCGGGGCGGCGGAATCCCGCACACGGGGGCTGGGTGTCGCACGGCCGGGTGCACCCTTGCATCAGGCGTATGCAGTGCGGGAAAGGCGCCCTACTGTGCGGGCATGCCAGGAACCCCCCTCGCGCGCGCCGAGCACTTCGTGTGGCTGACCGCACGCGTCCTCGAGCAGCGCAGGTTCACGTACTACTTCCTCGACGACTCGGACGCGGCGGTCGACGCGGTCGAGACCGCGCTGAACGCGTACCGCAACAACGACGGCGGCTTCGGGCACGCCCTGGAGCCGGACCTGCGGGGACCGGTGAGCCAGCCGCTGCACACCGCGCACGCGCTGCACGTGCTCGACGGGATCGGACGCTGCGGCGGCCAGCGCGCCGAGCGGGTGTGCCGGTACCTGACGGAGGTCTCGACCGTGGAGGGCGCGCTGCCCGCCGTGCACCCGTCGCTGCGGGGCTACCCTGCCGCCCCGTGGATCCCGGTGACGGAGGCGCCCGGGGGCGCGCTGCTGGCGACGGCCCCCGTGGTGGGCGTGCTGCACGCCAACGAGGTGTGGCACGCGTGGCTGTTCCGGGCCACGGAGTTCTGCTGGGCCGCGATCGAGGCGCTGGAAGCGACGCACCCGTACGAGGTCCAGGCGGCCGTGGCGTTCCTGGACGCCGTCCCGGACCGGGCGCGGGCCCGGGACGCGGCCCACCGGCTGGGGAAGTCGGTGCGCGACCAGCAGCTGGTGGTGCTGGAGCCGGACCGCGCGGACGACTGCCCGCTGCCCGCCGGATACGCGCCGGGCGAGCACCACTTCGCGTACGACTACGCGCGCGCCCCGCAGTCGCTGGCCCGGCAGTGGTTCAGCGACGACGAGCTGGAACGGTCGCTGGACTTCCTGACGGCGGAGCAGGGCGACGACGGCGGCTGGCCGATGCGGTGGCGGGCGTGGGCGCCGGGCACCCGGCTGGAGTGGCGGCCGATCATCACCATCGAGGCGCTGCGCACGCTGCGCGCCTACGGCCGTCCCATCATCTGAGCCGCCGGGCCGGTCAGCCGGTCAGCCGGTCAGCGCCCGTACGGCGGCGGTCACCAGGACCGCCGCGGCGATGACGACCAGGAACGGCGCGCGCAGCAGCAGCGCCACCGCGGCGGCGGCCAGCCCGGCCGCGCGGGCGTCGACGACGAGCTTCAGCTCATCGGTGCCGAACGTCTGCAGCGCGGTGAGCGCGGCCAGCAGGGCGAGCGGGACGAGGGCGGCGAGCCGCTTCACCAGCGGCCGCTCCAGGATCCCGGCCGGAACGGACAGGCCGAGCAGTTTCACCGCGTAGCAGCCGAAGGCGGTCACGCCGATGGCGATCCAGGTGGTCATCAGTGCTTCCCCGTCCGGAGTGCGGTGTCGGTCGTGGCCGTAGCGTCGGTGATGTCGGTGGTGTCGGTGGTGTCCTGGCCGGCGGTCGTGGCCGCCGCGTCCTCGCGGGCCGTTCCGCGGCGTGCCGCGATCAGGACGACCGGGGCGGCGAGGGCCGCGACGAGCACCGGCACCCCGGCGGGCAGCAGGGGCAGGCAGGCCAGGGCGAGGACGACGGCGAGCCCGGCCACCATGCGCTCGCGCCGGCCCTTCAGCATGGGTGCGAGCAGCGCGAGGAAGACGGCCGGGCCCGCCGCGTCCAGCCCCCACGCCGCCGGGTCGCCCAGCGCCGAGGCGCCGAGGGCGCCCAGCAGCGTGGTCAGGTTCCACAGCAGGTAGATGGTGGCTCCGGTGACGGTGAAGCCGATCCGCGCGCTGCGCCGGTCGGGCTGCGCGAGCGTCACGGCGGAGGTCTCGTCGATCACCCACTGGGCCGCGAACGGGCGCACCGCGCGCGGGAAGCGCAGCAGCTGCGACAGCCGCAGGCCGTAGAACGCGTTGCGCGCGCCGAGGAAGAACGCGCCGGCCGCCGCGGCGAACGGGCTGCCGCCCGCGCCCAGCGCGCCGACCAGGGCGAACTGCGAGGCGCCGCTGAAGACCAGCAGGGAGAGCGCGCAGGTCTGCGCGACGGTCAGGCCGGCTCCGGCCGACGTCACGCCGAAGGCGAACCCGGACAGGCCGACGGCGACACCGACGGCCAGCGCGTCCCGGACCACGGCGGACGTCGGCCGCGCGGCGGCCTCCGATGCCCCCGATGTCTCCGGCGCCTCCGACCCCCCGGGCCGCTCCCCGGCCTCCGCGCTGTCCGGTCCCCCGCTGTCACCGTGTATGCGTGCTGCTCGTGTCACTCGCCGAACGTTACGGAGCGGGGTCCTCACCCGTCTTGTACGTTCTTGCGCGTTCGCGACGGTAGGCGCCCGGGGGCACGCCCACGATCCGGGTGAAGTGCCGGTTCAGATGCGGCTGGTCGGTGAAGCCCACCGCGAGGGCCGCCTCGGCGGGCGCGGTGCCCGTGTCCAGCATCCGGCGGGCCGCGCGCACCCGCTCGCCGGTCAGCCAGGCGTGCGGCGGCAGCCCGTAGGCGCTCTTGAACGCGCGCAGCAGCGCGAACGGCTTGGTGCCCAGTTCCGCGGCCAGCTGGTCCAGCGTCGGCGGGGAAGCGATCCGCTCGACGAGCAGCTCCCTGGCCCGCCCGGCGGCGAGCGCCCCCGCGGAGGGCAGCGCGCCGGGCGCCGCCGTGTCCGCGCCGTAGCGGCGCAGCAGCCGGGCGACGGCCACCCGCAGCAGGGTGTCGGCCGCGAGCGCGTTGTCGCGCTCCGCGGCGGCGTGGATGTCCGCGATCAGCCGTGCGCAGTCCGGGTCGTCGAGGACGGTGCCGGTGAACGCCGGGGTGCCGTGCCGGCCGGCCGTCTCGGCGGCGACGGCCGCCACCACGTCGACGCTCGGGTAGAGGACGCGGTAGCTCCAGCCGTCCTCGGTCCCCGCGTACGCCGAGTGCGGGGTCTCGGGATTGATGAGGACGACCCCGCCCGCGCCCGCGCGCAGGTCGCCGCCGGGCATGCCGATGCCCTCGACGCCCCGGGTGACCGCCGCGATCACGTATCCGTCGTGGGAGTGGCGGGAGAACGTGTGGCTGACGTACCGCGCGCTCAGCAGGTCCACGCCCGGCAGCTGCGGGTGCTGCCAGTGCCGTGCCCGCTCGGGTGCCGGTTCGCGCCGTGCCATGCACCCATTCTGCCGACGGGCCCGGAGCCCCGCGCGCGGGTCCCGGGGGCGGCCCCGCACGCGGGTCCCGAGGCCGTTGTCAGTGGGGCGGGGCAGGATGGGGACATGTCGCGACGGACCAGTCAGGGAGAGCCGGAACCGGAAGGGGACCCGGCCGCCGCCCTGGAAGCGTTCTCCCCGGCCACCCGCGCGTGGTTCACGGGAGCCTTCAGCGCGCCCACCTCCGCCCAGGCCGGTGCCTGGCGGGCGATCGGGGAGGGCTCCGACGTCCTGGTGGTCGCGCCGACCGGCTCCGGCAAGACCCTGGCAGCGTTCCTGGCCTCGCTGGACCGGCTGGCGAGCATCCCGCCGCCCGCCGAGACCCAGCGCCGCTGCCGGGTGCTCTACATCTCCCCGCTCAAGGCCCTCGCGGTCGACGTGGAGCGCAACCTGCGCAGCCCGCTCACGGGTCTGCGCCAGGAGTCCGTCCGGCTCGGGCTGCCCGAGCCGGAGGTCCGGGTCGGCATCCGCTCCGGGGACACCCCCGCCGCCGAGCGCCGCGCCCTGGTCACCCGCCCGCCGGACATCC
Source organism: Streptomyces sp. NPDC006733 (assembly GCF_040636125.1). Taxonomy (NCBI): domain Bacteria; kingdom Bacillati; phylum Actinomycetota; class Actinomycetes; order Kitasatosporales; family Streptomycetaceae; genus Streptomyces; species Streptomyces sp. NPDC006733. Next base: position 109,296 of record NZ_JBEYJD010000028.1, read on the forward strand.
TGATCACCACCCCCGAATCGCTCTTCCTGATGCTCACCTCGGCCGCCCGCGAGGCGCTGCGCGGCGTGGAGACGGTGATCCTGGACGAGGTGCACGCCGTCGCCGGCACGAAGCGCGGAGCGCACCTGGCGCTGTCCCTGGAGCGGCTGGACGAGCTGCTCGACCGCCCCGCCCGGCGGATCGGGCTGTCCGCGACCGTCCGGCCGGTCGAGGAGATCGCCCGCTACCTCTCGCCGCAGCGCAAGGTGACGATCGTCCAGCCGGCGTCGCAGAAGCGGTTCGACCTGTCGGTGGTCGTGCCCGTGGAGGACCTGGGCGAGCTGGGCGGCTCCCCCGTCGCCGAGCACTCCGGTGCCGCGGCCGGGGCGGAGCAGCGGGCGTCGATCTGGCCGCATGTGGAGGAGCGGATCGCCGATCTGGTGCAGGCGCACCGCTCGACCATCGTGTTCGCCAACTCCCGGCGGCTGGCCGAGCGGCTGTGCAACCGGCTCAACGAGATCGCCTACGAGCGGGCCACCGGCGAACCGCTGCCGGAGAGCGCGTCGCCCGCCGAGGTCATGGCCCAGTCGGGCGCCGCGCAGGGCGCGCCCGCCCTGATGGCCCGCGCCCACCACGGGTCGGTCTCCAAGGAGCAGCGCGCCATCGTCGAGGAGGACCTCAAGGCCGGGCGGCTGCCGGCCGTGGTCGCGACGTCCAGCCTGGAGCTGGGCATCGACATGGGCGCGGTCGATCTCGTCATCCAGGTGGAGTCGCCGCCGTCCGTCGCCTCCGGGCTGCAGCGCGTCGGCCGGGCCGGGCACCAGGTGGGTGCCGTCTCGACAGGTGTGGTCTTCCCCAAGTACCGGGGCGACCTGGTGCAGGCGGCGGTCGTCACCGAGCGGATGCGGACCGGCTCCATCGAGTCCCTGCGCGTGCCGGCGAACCCGCTGGACGTCCTGGCCCAGCAGATCGTCGCCATGACCGCGCTCGACACCTGGGACGTGGACGAGCTGCTCGCCCTGGTGCGCCGGGCGGCGCCCTTCGCGGCGCTCCCGCACTCCGCGTACACGGCGGTCCTCGACATGCTGGGCGGCCGCTACCCCTCCGACGCCTTCGCGGAGCTGCGGCCGCGCATCGTCTGGGACCGGGTGGCGAACACGGTCGCGGGCCGCCCCGGGGCGCAGCGGCTGGCCGTGACCTCCGGCGGCACCATCCCGGACCGCGGGCTGTTCGGTGTCTTCCTGGCCGGCTCCGACCCGAAGAAGGGCGGGGGCCGGGTCGGCGAGCTGGACGAGGAGATGGTCTACGAGTCGCGCGTCGGCGACGTCTTCACGCTGGGCACCACGTCCTGGCGGATCGAGGACATCACCCGCGACCGGGTGCTCGTCTCCCCCGCGCCCGGGGTCCCGGGCCGGCTCCCCTTCTGGAAGGGCGACCAGCTGGGCCGCCCGCTGGAGCTCGGCCGGGCGGTCGGCGCGTTCGTCCGCGAGGTCGGACGGCTGGGCCCCGAGGCGGCCCGCGACCGCCTGACCGAGGCCGGGCTCGACACCTGGGCGACGGACAACGTCCTGGCGTACCTGGCGGAGCAGCGGCAGGCCTGCGGCCACATCCCGGACGACCGGACGATCGTCGTGGAGCGCTTCCGTGACGAGCTGGGCGACTGGCGGGTGGTGGTCCACTCCCCCTTCGGCGCGCAGGTGCACGCGCCCTGGGCGCTGGCGCTGGGCGCCCGCCTCATGGAGCGGTACGGGCTGGACGCCCAGGTGATGCACGCCGACGACGGCATCGTGCTGCGGCTGCCCGACGCGGACCTGATGGGCCTGGACCTGCTCGACGCGGGCCCCGGCAGCGATCAGCCGGGCACCGGCCCCGGCCGGCCGGGCACCGCGCTCGACCCCGACCAGTCGCCGGTCGGCGCCTCCGACGTCGCCTTCGACAAGGGCGAGGTCGAGCAGCTGGTCACCGACCAGGTCGGCGGCTCCGCGCTGTTCGCCTCCCGGTTCCGCGAGTGCGCGGCCCGCGCGCTGCTGCTGCCGCGGCGCTCCCCCGGCAAGCGCACCCCGCTGTGGCAGCAGCGCCAGCGCGCCGCCCAACTGCTCCAGGTCGCGTCGGACTTCGGCTCCTTCCCGATCGTCCTCGAAGCGGTCCGCGAGTGCCTGCAGGACGTCTTCGACGTGCCGGGGCTCGTCGAGCTGATGGGTGACATCGAGGCGCGCCGGGTGCGGCTGGTGGAGGTCACCACGCCCGAGCCCTCCCCCTTCGCCCGCTCCCTCCTCTTCGGCTACGTCGCCCAGTTCCTCTACGAGGGGGACTCCCCGCTCGCCGAGCGCCGCGCCGCCGCCCTCTCGCTGGACTCCCGGCTGCTGGCCGAGCTGCTGGGCCAGGCCGAGCTGCGCGAGCTGCTGGACGCCGACGTCCTGGCCGAGCTGGAGCTGGAGTTGCAGTGGCTGACCGAGGAGCGCCGGATCAAGGACGCCGAGGGCGTCGCGGACCTGCTGCGGCTCCTCGGACCGCTCACCGAAGCCGAGCTGGCGGTGCGCGGCGCCGAGCCGGACTGGGCGGCGGGGCTGGAGTCGGCGCGCCGCGCGATCCGGGTCCGGATCGCCGGCAGCGAGCACTGGGCCGCGGTCGAGGACGCCGGAAGGCTGCGGGACGCGCTGGGTACGGCGCTGCCCGTCGGCGTCCCCGAGGCCTTCACGGAACCGGTCAAGGACCCGCTCGGGGACCTGCTCGCCCGCTTCGCCCGCACCCACGGCCCGTTCACCTCCGTCGAAGCCGCGCGGCGCTTCGGTCTCGGCACGGCCGTGGCGGACGGCGTGCTGCAGCGGCTGGCGGCGAGCGGCCGCGTCGTGCAGGGCGAGTTCCGGCCCGGCGGCGCGGGCCACGAGTGGTGCGACGCGGCGGTGCTGCGCCGGCTGCGGCGCCGCTCGCTGGCGGCGCTGCGGCACGAGGTGGAGCCGGTGCCGCCCGCCACCCTGGCCACCTTCCTCCCCCAGTGGCAGCACGTCGGCACCCACAGCCTGCGCGGTGTCGACGGTCTGGTCCGGGCCGTCGAGCAGTTGCAGGGCGCCGAGGTGCCCGCCTCCGCGCTGGAGAAGCTCGTGCTGCCGTCCCGGGTCTCCGGCTACACCCCGGCGATGCTGGACGAGCTGACCGCATCCGGCGAGGTGCTGTGGTCCGGCGCGGGGGCGCTGCCCGGCAAGGACGGCTGGGTCTCGCTCCATCTCGCCGACACGGCGCCGCTGCTGCTCAAGGATCCGCACCCGCTCGAACTCTCCCCGCTGCACCAGGCCGCCCTGGACGCCCTCACCGGCGGCTACGGCCTGTTCTTCCGGCAGATCGCCGACCAGGTGCGGGCGGCGGGCGTGGCCACCTCCGACCTGGAACTGGCGGACGCGGTCTGGGACCTGGCGTGGTCCGGCCGGCTCACCAACGACACCCTGGCCCCGCTGCGCGCCCTGCTCGGTTCCGGCCGCACCGCCGGGTCCACCGCGCACCGCGCACCGCGTTCGGTCCCCCGGGGGCGGTACGGCACCCTCGCCGGCCGCGCCTCGCGCGGGACCGCGTCCCGCACCGGACCCCCGACGACGGCGGGCCGCTGGTCGCTCGTCCCGGCCCCGGAGTCCGACCCGACGCTGCGGGCGCACGCCCTGGTCCACAGCCTGCTGGACCGCCACGGGGTCGTCACGCGCGGGGCGGTCGCCGCCGAGGGCGTCGAGGGCGGCTTCTCCGCCGCCTACCGGGTGCTGTCGGCCTTCGAGGAGACCGGCCAGACCCGGCGCGGCTACGTGGTCGAGGGGCTCGGCGCCGCCCAGTTCGCGATGGACGGCGCGGTGGACCGGCTGCGCGCCATCAACACCGCCCGCGACCGCGAGGAGGGCACCCGCGCAGGCCAGCGGGCCGTCGTCCTCGCCGCCGCCGACCCCGCCAACGCGTACGGCGCCGCCCTGCCCTGGCCGGCGCAGCCGGAGGGCGTCACGCACAAGCCGGGCCGCAAGGCGGGCGCCCTGGTGGTCCTCGTCGACGGCGAGCTGGCCCTGTACGTGGAGCGGGGCGGGAAGACGCTGCTGGCCTGGCCCGACGACGAGGAACGGCTCTCGGCCGCCGCGGACGCCCTCGCGCTGGCGGCCCGGGAGGGCGCGCTCGGGCGGCTCACGGTGGAGCGCACCAACGGCGAGTCCGCCCTGACCTCGCCGCTGGGCCGCGCCCTGGAGACCGCGGGCTTCCACGCGACCCCGCGCGGCCTGCGCCTGCGGGCCTGACGGGCGCCTGGCCCCGGCGGCGGGCCGCACACCCTGCGCTCCGGCCCCGGGGCCCGGCCGGTCCGCGCCGCCGGGACGAACCGGACGGGGTGTGTCGGACCCGACGGGGTGTGTCAGACCCGGGAGGCATCATGGAAAGGTGCCCGAAGGAGACACGGTCTGGCTGACCGTACGCCGACTCGACGAGGCCCTGGCCGGCCAGACCCTCGTCCGCGCCGACCTGCGCGTGCCGCAGCTCGCCACCGCCGACCTCGCGAACCGCCGCGTCCTCGAAGTCGTCGCCCGCGGCAAGCACCTGATGACGCGGCTCGACGGGGATCTGACGCTCCACTCCCATCTGCGCATGGACGGCTCCTGGCACCTGTACGCGCCGGGCGAGCGCTGGCGCGGCGGGCCCCTCCACCAGGTCCGCGCCGTGCTGGAGACCTCCGCCCGGGTGGCGGTCGGCTACCGGCTCCCGGTGCTGGAACTGCTGCCCACCTCCGAGGAGGACAGTGTCGTCGGCCATCTCGGCCCCGACCTGCTGGGCCCGGACTGGGATCCGGCCGAGGCCGCCGCGCGGCTGGCGGCCGACCCCGCCCGACCCATCGGCGAAGCGCTCCTGGACCAGCGCAATCTGGCCGGGGTCGGCAACGTCTACGTGTCGGAGCTCTGCTTCCTGCGCGGCATCACCCCCTGGACACCGGCCGGCGACGCGGGCGTGGAGAAGCTGGTCCTGCTCGCCAAGAAGCTGCTGGAGGCCAACAAGAACCGTCCGGGCCACATCACCACCGGCGACCTGCGGCGCGGCCGCACCCATTGGGCGTACGGCAGGGAGCACCGGCCGTGCCTGCGCTGCGGCACCCCCATCCGCAAGGGCGAGCAGGGACCGCCGGAGCGGGCCCGCGTCGCCTACTGGTGCCCGCGCTGCCAGCGGGGCCCGCACCCGTAGCGTGACACCGTGGCGACCGGCGACCGACTCCTGAACCGGACACCTGGCACCTGGCACCTGGCACCTGGCACCCGCACGACAATTGACGGACCGTCAGATACGGTCGTACCGTCGCGTCATGCCCATCAAGGCGTACGACCTCACCGGACGCACCGCCCTGGTCACCGGCGCCGCGAGCGGGATCGGCCGCGCATCCGCCGTCCTGCTGGCCGAAGCCGGCGCCACCGTCGTCTGCGCGGACCGCGACGCCTCCGGCGTGCGGGAGACCGCGGACCTGATCGAGAAGGCGGGCGGCGCCGCCCGCGCCCGGCGGCTGGACGTCACCGACCGGGCGCAGATCGCCGAGACCGTGGCCGAGACCGTCCGCGACCTCGGCCGGCTCGACGTCCTGGCGGCCATCGCGGGGATCATGCACAGCAGCAGCGTCCTGGAGACGGACGACGACGATCTGGACCGCGTCCTCGGCGTCAACTTCAAGGGCGTGCTGCACAGCGCCCAGGAGGCGGCCCGGGCCATGACCGCCCAGCGGTCCGGCAGCATCATCACGATGGCGTCCGGCGCGATCGACACCGGCGCCCGGGGCCTGCTCTGCTACAGCGTCTCCAAAGCGGCCGTCGTGCAGCTCACCAGGACCCTGGCGACCGAGCTCGGCCCGCTCGGCATCCGCGCCAACGCCGTCGCCCCGGGTTTCATCCGCACCCCGATGACCTCGCACTACGGCACGGGTGCCGACGGCGTCTTCGACGAGGAGGCCCAGTCCCGCGCGGAGGCGTCACTCGTGCGGCTGGCGCCGCTGGGGCGCGTCGGCACCCCGGAGGACGTGGCGGGCGCGGTGCTCTTCCTCGCCTCGGACGCCTCGGCCTTCACCACCGGCCAGATCCTCCGCCCCAACGGCGGAGTCGCCATGCCCTGGTAGCGCGGCCTCCCGAGCCGCCATGCCGCCCGACCACCCGACCGGCGTCCCGCCCGGCGTCCCGGCCGGCCATCCGACCGCCCGCCCGGTCGTCCTCCCGGCCCCGCCGCGTCCGCGCGGCGGCCTCCGGCACCGTGTGCAGGGGTATCAGGCCGAGCCCCCAGCCGCCGGCGGTCAGGGCGCCTTCGACGGGTCCGGCACTGCCCGGATACAGGGCGAGCCGCAGCGCGGCCCACCACCACAGGGCGCCCAGGGTCAGCGCGACGGTCCAGCGGACCGCCCTGCGGGACCACAGACTCCGGATGACCTGGAGCTGGAGTACGCGCATGGCCGCCTCCTTCGGAACCCCGAGGTTGCGGCGGAGCACCCCGAAAGGTGTCCCGTACCAGGGTGCGATGCCCGGTTCCCAAGATCGCTAGCCCTCTGCCGCCACCCCCCGCCGGGCCTTCACCCGATGGGAGTACCCAACCGTCACCACCTGCGACGACGGATGAGCCGAACGTGACGAGCCACTCATCGTATCCGCCCCTCCGGAAGGCCGCCAGAGATGCGGCAGGGGCGCGGGACGCACGCGGGGCGCCCGGGACGGCCCCGGCGCGCGAACCACCGCGCCTGCCACCCTCGGGCGCCCCGGCGCCCCGCCTCACCGCTCCGCGGTCGGCGGTTACGCGTTCTCCGCCTGGAACATCCAGTGGAACTTCTCCAGGTCCGCCGTGAGCCCGATCAGGATGTCCTGGGAGACCGGGTCGGCCTCCTCCGTCGTCCCGATGCGCTCCCGCATCCGCTCGATCACCGAATCGAGGGCCGCGATGAGGATGCCCACCGCCTGCGTGTCCTTGATCCAGCCGTCGGTGACCGTGTCGATGCCACTGGTCTTCGACACCGTCTCGGCCCGCCCGTCCGCCGTCACGCCGATCGCGCTGGCGCGCTCCGCGACGGTGTCGGCGTGCAGCCTGGCGGTGTCGACGACCTCGTCGAGCTGCAGGTGCACCGAGCGGAACCGGGGGCCCACCACGGTCCAGTGGACCTGCTTCGACACCAGCGCGAGATCCACGAGGTCGACCAGGGCGCCCTGCAGCGCCTCGCCGACGATCTTGCGGTGCTTGTCGGACAGCGGGCTCTTGACGACACTCATGCGGAATCCTCCTACGGGCGACGGGACTGGTGAATAGTCCGTTAAACGCTGTTAACTCCGTATCACCTACCCTGCCTCGTCGCGCTATGCCTGGCAAAAGCACGGAGCCCCGGTCGGCAGTGCCGACCGGGGCTCCGGTGCAGATACTTCTGGGGTTCGCCGACTCAGGCCGCGACCACGTCGACAGCTTCGGCAGGCGCCTTGGGCGCCTTGATGGTGACGCGCTCGGTCGTGACGGATGTGACGGATGTCACCGCACCCAGCAAGGGTCGCATCGGCGCCGCGGAGGTCTCGGAAGCCGCCGACTGGGCCAGCTCCGCGAGCGACAGATCATCGCTGACCTCGCGCATCACCTCGGACATGGGGACGTCCAGCGCGTCACAGATCGCGGAGAGCAGCTCGGAGGAAGCCTCCTTCTGCCCTCGCTCCACTTCGGACAGATAGCCCAGGGACACCCGGGCGGAAGAGGAGACCTCACGCAGAGTGCGGCCCTGACGTTGGCGCTGCCGACGCAGCACGTCACCCAACAGGCGACGGAGCAGGATCATCGGTGGCTCCCTCCTCGGACCGCGAATCCGGATCCTTCTTGCCCCACCGTACCGCCTCGGGCACCGGCCGTGCGGGGAGCGATGTCGTGTTCACTCAGGGCTGCAAACATCCCTTCCCCCCGTCCTCTTCCCTATCCTTCGCCCGCACCCCGGTGTTGGGGGTGGTCACCCCTACGGTGAGGGTCCGCTCCAGCAGGGCGAGCGCGGCGTCCACGCTGGCGGCGCGGATCTCGGAGCGGCCCCCCTCCAGCCGCAGCGGCTCGACCGCCGAGCCCTCGGGGCCGGCCACCGCCACGTACACGGTGCCGACCGGCTTCCCGTCCTGCGGGGCGGGTCCCGCGACTCCGGTGGTGGCCACGCCCCAGTCGGCCTCCAGTCTGCTCCGCACCCCCTCGGCCATCTCGAGGGCGACCTGAGGGTCGACCGCTCCTCGAGCGGCCAGCAGCTCGGCGTCGACGCCGAGCAGTACGTGCTTCAGTTCCGTCGCGTACGCCGTCACCGAGCCGCGGAAGGTCCGGGAGGCTCCGGGGACGGCCGTCAGCTCCGCGGCGAGCAGGCCGCCGGTCAGCGACTCGGCGACCGCCAGGGTGAGCCCCCGGCCGTCGAGCCGTCGCAACACCTCGGCCGCCGTCATCCGTTCTGGTGACTCTGCCGCTGCGGGGAACTCCGCTGTTCGCGCTCCAGGTGGCCGCGCTCCGGGCTCTGGCCGTGCTCCACGTGGCCGCGTTCGCGGTCCTGCCCGCGCTCCCGGTCCTGCCCGGTCTCGGCCGCCGTGTCCGCCGTGACCCGCAGGACGGACGCGGCCGGCGGGTTCGCGCGGGCGCGCTCGCGCTGGGCGGCGAGGCCGGCCCTGCGCAGCACGACCGCCTGCCGGATGTAGTCGAGCCCGGTGACGACGGTCAGCACGACGGCCGCGGCCATCGCCCAGGCCCGCAGGGTCGCCAGCGGCCCGGTGAGGGCCAGGATGTACATGCCGACCGCGATGCCCTGGGTCAGCGTCTTGAGCTTGCCGCCGCGACTGGCGGGGATCACGCCGTGCCGGATCACCCAGAAGCGCAGCAGCGTGATGCCGATCTCCCGGAAGAGGATCACTCCGGTCACCCACCACGGCAGGTCGCCCAGCGCGGACAGCCCGACGAGCGCGGCACCCATGATCGCCTTGTCGGCGATGGGGTCGGCGATCTTGCCGAAGTCGGTGACCAGCCCGTAGCGCCGGGCCAGCTCGCCGTCGAAGAGGTCGGTGATCATCGCGATGGCGAACGCCGCCCAGGCGAACGAGCGCCAGGCGGGGTCGTGGCCGCCGTCGTGGATCAGCAGCATGACGAAGCCGGGGACCAGCACCAGCCGCATCATCGTGAGCAGGTTGGCGATGTTCCACAGGCCGGCCTGGCCGACCACCGGGTCACCGATGTGGTCCGGGGTGGCCGCGGCGGGCGCGGGGACTCCGGTCATCTGCCCACCTCCTCCGAAACGCTGCCGCCGACGGTGGCGGGGGCTCCCCAGCCGACGGCCGGGGAGGGCTCGGCGATGAGGTCGACGCCCTCGGTGTCGATCACCTTCGCCACTACCATCATGCCCGGCTTCAGGCCTTCGGAGGAGGTCAGCGTGGTCGATCCGTCCGTTTCGGGTGCCTGGTGGTCGGCGCGGCCGACCGCCTCGCCGGTCTCCTCGTCGATGGACTCGACCAGCACCCGCACGGTGGAGCCGAGCCGCTCCAGGGCGCGCTGGGCGGTCAGCTCCTCCGCCAGCCGCGACACCCGGGCCAGCCGCTGGGCGACGGTGTCCTCGTCCAGCTTGTCCCCGTAGCCCGCGGCCTCGGTGCCGTCCTCGTCCGAGTACCCGAAGACCCCGATGGCGTCGAGCCGCGCGGAGCTGAGGAAGCGTTCCAGCTCCTCCAGGTCCGCCTCGGACTCGCCGGGGAAGCCGACGATGAAGTTGGAGCGGACACCGGCCTCCGGGGCCTTGGAGCGGATGGTCCCCAGCAGGTCCAGGAAGCTCTCGGTGCTGCCGAAGCGGCGCATCGCGCGCAGCACGCCCGGCGCCGAGTGCTGGAAGGACAGGTCGAAGTACGGCACGACCCGGTCGGTCGACGTCAGGACGTCGATCAGCCCCGGGCGCATCTCGGCGGGCTGCAGGTAGCTGACGCGGATCCGCTCGATGCCCTCGACGGCCGCCAGCTCCGGCAGCAGCGTCTCCAGCAGGCGGATGTCGCCGAGGTCCTTGCCGTACGAGGTGTTGTTCTCGCTGACCAGCATGACCTCGCTCACACCCTGCTCGGCGAGCCAGCGCGTCTCGCCGAGGACGTCCGAGGGGCGGCGGGAGATGAAGGAGCCGCGGAAGGACGGGATGGCGCAGAACGAGCAGCGGCGGTCGCAGCCGGAGGCCAGCTTCACCGAGGCGACGGGGCTGTTGTCCAGGCGGCGGCGCAGCGGTGCGCGCGGCCCCGAGGCGGGGGCGACGCCCTCGGGGAGGTCGGCGGGTGCGGGGGCCGGGGCCTCCTGCGCGTGGCCGGGCAGTGCCACGGCGGCGCTCTGCCGCTCGGCGGGGCTGATCGGCAGCAGCTTGCGGCGGTCGCGCGGGGTGTGCGAGGCGTGCACCCCGCCGGCCAGGATGGTCTGCAGGCGGTCGGAGATGTCGGTGTAGTCGTCGAAGCCGAGCACGGCGTCGGCTTCGGGCAGGGCTTCGGAGAGCTCCTTGCCGTAGCGCTCGGCCATGCAGCCGACGGCGACGACGGCCTGGGTGCGGCCGTGGCCCTTGAGGTCATTGGCCTCCAGCAGGGCGTCCACGGAGTCCTTCTTGGCGGCGTCGACGAAGCCGCAGGTGTTCACCACGGCGACGTCGGCGTCCGCGGCGTCGTCCACCAGCTGCCAGCCGTCCGCCGCCAGACGGCCGGCGAGCTCCTCGGAATCCACCTCATTGCGGGCGCAGCCGAGCGTGACAAGGGCGACGGTACGGGGTTCGGGCATAGGCTCAGCCTACTTTGTCCCGGCCGTCCCTCTTACGTTCACCCGGCCTGGGGGTCTCCCGGGGTGAAGGTGAGGCGTACGACCTCGCCCTCCTCGCCCGCGGGACCGAGGTCCTTGCCGTTGACGAAGAGCTTGACCGCGCCCGCGTCACCGACCACCAGCTTGAGCTTCTTGTCGTCGGTGAAGGTCTTCGAGTCGCCCTGCTCCAGGTTCCCGGAGAAGAGCGGCTTGCCGGTGCTGCCCGTGACCTGGATCCAGCTCTTGGAGACGTCCGCGGTCAGCTTCAGCGTGACCTTGCCCACCGGGGCGGCGGCGATCGCGCTGTTCGTCGGCTCGGGCTTGGGGTCGGCGGGCTTCGGGCTGGGCTTGGGCGTGACGGTGGTCACCGACGGCTTGGCGGCCGCCGCCGGAGCGTCTCCGCCGGAGCCGCTGAACGCCGTGAAGCCGACGAATCCGACGACCGCGACGATCGCGGCGACCATGGCCGCCGTCCAGTTCGGCCGGCGGCGGTCCGGGCTGATGCGCTCCGCCTCGTAGAGCGGGGCGACCGGGACCTGGGTGGTGGTGCCGCCGTGCTCCTCGGCGTACTGCTCGACCAGTGGTTCCGGGTCGATCCCGACGGCGCGGGCGAGGTTGCGGATGTGGCCGCGGGCGTAGACGTCGCCACCGCAGCGGGAGAAGTCGTCCTGCTCGATGGCGAGCACGATGGGGGCGCGCACCCGCGTCGTGGAACTGACCTCGTCAACGGTCAGTCCGGCGGCGAGGCGGGCCTGGGCAAGGGCGCGACCGACGGAGGGCCGGTCGTCGGAGGGCGGGTTGCCGAGGGACACGAGGAAGCCTTTCAGGCTGCAGCCACCTGCTGGTGATTCAGTCTAGGGGGGTAGCGAAAGAGTGGGGCAAGCGGACAGCCGGTCTTTGTCCGCCATCAGGATTGCGGGGGCGTCTTTTACGGGACCGCCGTGCGTGAGCCTGACAGTCGGCCATGTGTCGCCCTCCTGCATCAACTTGACGCACGAACAGGAGAAACGGTTGCCCCGCGTGCTCTTACGAGTGAGCATCACCGCGGATGACAGCCAGCACACCATCCAGTTCGTCCGCTTTGACCATGACATCCCGCGCCTTCGAACCTTCGCTCGGTCCGACGATCCCGCGGGATTCCATTAGATCCATCAACCTGCCCGCCTTGGCGAATCCCACACGCAGCTTGCGCTGCAGCATCGACGTCGAGCCGAACTGCGTGGAAACGACCAGCTCAGCGGCCTGGCACAGCAGGTCGAGATCGTCGCCGATCTCCTCGTCGACCTCCCGCTTGGGGCCCGTGTCGACCGCCACGTCGGTCCGGTAGGTCGGCGTCAGCTGCGCCTTGCAGTGTTCGACGACTTTCTCGATCTCGTCCTCGGTGACGTAGGCGCCCTGCATACGGGTCGGCTTGTTCGCGCCCATGGGGAGGAAGAGCCCGTCGCCCCTGCCGATCAGCTTCTCGGCGCCCGGCTGGTCCAGGATGACCCGGCTGTCGGCGAGCGACGAGGTGGAGAACGCGAGCCGCGACGGCACGTTCGCCTTGATCAGACCGGTGACGACGTCGACGCTGGGGCGCTGGGTGGCCAGCACCAGGTGGATGCCGGCGGCGCGGGCCAGCTGCGTGATGCGGACGATCGAGTCCTCCACGTCGCGCGGCGCGACCATCATCAGGTCGGCCAGCTCGTCCACGATCACCAGCAGGTACGGGTACGGCGACAGCTCGCGCTCGCTGCCCGGCAGCGGCTGGGTCTTGCCCGAGCGCACCGCCGCGTTGAAGTCGTCGATGTGCCGGAAGCCGAAGGCCGCCAGGTCGTCGTAGCGCAGGTCCATCTCGCGGACCACCCACTGCAGGGCCTCGGCGGCCCGCTTCGGGTTGGTGATGATCGGGGTGATCAGGTGCGGGATGCCCTCGTACGCGGTCAGCTCGACGCGCTTGGGGTCCACCAGCACCATGCGGACCTCGTCCGGGGTGGCCCGGCACATGATCGAGGTGATCAGGCCGTTGATGCAGGACGACTTTCCGGACCCGGTCGCGCCCGCGACCAGGATGTGCGGCATCTTGGCGAGGTTCGCCATGACGTAGCCGCCCTCGACGTCCTTGCCGAGCGCCACCGTCATCGGGTGGTCCTCGCCGGCCGCCGCCGCGGAGCGCAGCACGTCGCCGACGTTGACCATCTCGCGGTCGCTGTTGGGGATCTCGATGCCGACCGCCGACTTGCCGGGGATCGGGCTGATGATGCGCACGTCCGGGCTGGCGACGGAGTACGCGATGTTCTTGGCCAGCGCCGTGATCCGCTCGACCTTGACCGCGGCGCCCAGCTCGACCTCGTAGCGGGTCACCGTCGGTCCGCGGGTGAAGCCGGTGACCGTGGCGTCGACCTTGAACTCGGTGAAGACCAGCTGCAGGGAGGCGACCACCGCGTCGTTGGCCGCGCTGCGGGTACGGCCGGGGCCGCCGCGCTCCAGCAGGTCCAGCGAGGGCAGCGAGTACGTGATGTCGCCGGACAGCTGCAGCTGCTCGGCGCGCGGCGGCAGCGGTTCCACCGGGTCGACGGTCTTCTTCGTCAGGTCCGGGACACCGCCCGACGGCTCGGGGGCGTCCTCGGCGCGGGCCGCCGGGACGGCGGAGCCCGTCGCCCCCGCGCCCGTCCTGACGCTGTTGCTGAGGTCGGCGAGGAGCGGCGACGGCTGCACGCCGTGCATCACGGCGCCGTCCAGGGCCGCGGCCGCGGCGGCCGCCACGTCCACCGCGTCCTGCCCGCCGGGCTCGGCCCTGCGGCGCGGGCGGCGGCGCGGACGGGGCTCGTCGGCCTCCTCGCCGCCGAACTCCCCCATCGCCGCCAGTTCGTCCATGTTCTGGTCGTGCTGGTCGTGCTGGTCGTGCTCCTGGTCGTGCTTGGTGAAGCGCGACGAGAACCTGCGGCGCGGGTAGTCCTCCGGGTCCTCCTCCTCGAACAGCTCCTCCATCGGAACGGCGTCCAGGTCCGGCGGCGCCTCGTACAGGCCCAGCTTGGTGGCGAGCAGCCGCAGCCGCTGCGGGATCGCGTTGACCGGGGTGGCCGTCACGACCAGCAGCCCGAAGACGGTGACGAGCAGCAGCAGCGCGACGGCGAGCGCCGAGCCCACCGTGTAGAGCAGCGGCGACGCGGCCGCCCAGCCGATCAGGCCGCCCGCGTCGCGCAGCCCGCCGGCGCCCGCGTCCCGGCTCGGCGAGCCGCAGGCCACGTGGACCAGGCCGAGGGCGCCGAGGACCAGCGTGGACAGCCCGATGACGATCCGCCCGTTGGCCTCCGGCTGCTCCGGGTGCCGCATCAGCCGCACCGCGACGAAGCCGATCAGGATCGGCACCAGCAGGTCCAGCCGGCCGAACGCGCCGGTGATCAGCATCTCCACGAGGTCGCCGACCGGGCCGCGCAGATCGGACCAGGTGCCGGCGGCCACCACCAGCATCAGGCCGAGCAGCAGCAGCGCCTGGCCGTCCTTGCGGTGGGCGGGGTCCAGGCCGCGCGCTCCGCGCCCTATGCCGCGAAAGACCGCGCCGATGCCGTGGGCGACGCCGAGCCACAGGGCCCGCACCATCCGGTACAGGCCGGGAGGCGGCGGGGCGGGGGGCTTGGGAGCGGCCCCCCGCGCCGCGCGCGGGGCCGCGGCCTTCTTGGCAGGGGGGCGTTTCGCTGCGGTCTTCTTCGCCGCGGTCTTCTTGGCCGCAGGCTTCGCCGGAGCTTTCTTGGCAGTGCCGCCGGGCGTACGTGAGGCCATGGTGCCGAGATTACCTCCCGAGGCGGGACTGAACACGCGTGCGTCCCGTACCCCCGTCCGTGTCGCGCCTCGGGTGGGCCGAGGGTGACGCAGCGTCAACGGCGGGGGCCGCGCTCAGTCCTGCGGGGGATACCTGACGCCGCCCTCGCTCGTGCCGGGCTCCAGGGCGTCCAACGCCCGCCGCAGACCGGTCAGCTTGCGCTCCAGGTGCGCGGCGGTCGCCACCGCGGCCGCGTCCGCCGACTCGTCGAGCTGCTTCGACAGCGCCTCGGCCTGCTCCTCGACGGCGGCCAGCCGCGCGGAGAGTTCGGCGAGCAGCCCGGCGGGCTCCTTCGCCCCGTTGACGCCCACGGAGGCGCCCTGCTCCAGTTGCAGGCGCAGCAGCGCCGCCTGCTCCCGGAGCTGGCAGTTCTTCATGTAGAGCTCGACGAAGACCGACACCTTGGCGCGCAGCACCCACGGGTCGAAGGGCTTGGAGATGTAGTCCACCGCACCGGCCGCGTAGCCGCGGAAGGTGTGGTGCGGACCGTGGTTGATCGCCGTCAGGAAGATGATCGGGATGTCACGCGTCCGCTCGCGGCGCTTGATGTGGGCGGCGGTCTCGAACCCGTCCATGCCCGGCATCTGCACATCGAGCAGGATCACGGCGAAATCGTCCGTGAGCAGCGCTTTCAGCGCCTCTTCCCCGGACGCCGCCCGCACCAGCGTCTGGTCCAGCGCCGAGAGGATCGCCTCCAGCGCCAGCAGGTTCTCCGGTCGGTCGTCGACAAGAAGGATCTTGGCCTTCTGCACCATGGCCCGCCCTCCTCGTCCCGGCGCCCCGCTGGTGGCCGCCCCCGGGGACGACTCCCTTGCGCCGCCCGTCCTTGTGCCGGTCATGGTAGCCGCACCTGTCGTTCGCCACACCCTGTCACCGCCATGTCACTGTGCACGAAGCAGAAACGCTAGCGGAGACCAGAAGGTTCCCTGAATACCGCCCCCTCACACCTGAATGGACACACCCCGTCAACAGTCCACCTTTCAACGGGGTGTTCCGCGGGCGCTCATCCACTGTTCCATGAGTGTCAGCAGGTGATCGGTGTCGACCGGCTTGGTGACGTAGTCCGACGCTCCGGACTCGATGCTCTTCTCCCGGTCGCCCTTCATCGCCTTCGCCGTCAGCGCCAGGATCGGCAGTCCGGCGAACTGCGGCATCCTGCGGATCGCCGTCGTCGTCGCGTAGCCGTCCATCTCCGGCATCATGATGTCCATCAGGACGATCGCGACGTCGTCGTGCTGTTCCAGGACCTCGATCCCCTCGCGGCCGTTCTCCGCGTAGAGCACCGTCAGCCCGTGCTGCTCCAGCACGCTGGTCAGCGCGAAGACGTTGCGGATGTCGTCGTCCACGATGAGCACCTTCTCGCCGTGGAACCCGCCCGCGAAGCGCTCGTACCCGCCGGCGTTCGCGGCGTCCACCCAGGACTCCTCCGCGGGCGCCGCGACGGGCTGTCCGGGGAGCGGCTGCGGCTGCTGCTGCGGGGGCGCCGAGCGGCGGCGCAGCCGCGACAGGCTGCTGCCCGCGAGCCGGTTGCGGTGCGGCGCGTGGTAGTCGGACTCGCCGAGCGCCTCGCTCCCGGGCAGCTGCGGGTAGCCGTGCGGCGGCAGTTCACCGCTGCTCAGCGGCAGGTACAGGGTGAACGTGGAGCCGCGTCCGGGCTGGCTGTCGGCGTGGATCTCCCCGCCGAGCAGCCGGGCGATCTCCCGGCTGATGGACAGGCCCAGGCCCGTGCCGCCGTACTTGCGGCTGGTGGTGCCGTCGGCCTGCTTGAACGCCTCGAAGATGACCCGCATCTTGCTGGCCGCGATCCCGATCCCGGTGTCGGTGACGGAGAACGCGATCAGCGGCTGGTCCGCGTCGCGCAGCGCCCCGGACTCCAGCAGCTGCTCCCGGATCGCCGGCGGCACCTCGGGACCCGCCGGCCGGATGACCAGCTCCACGGAGCCGCTGTCGGTGAACTTGACCGCGTTGGAGAGCAGGTTGCGCAGCACCTGCAGCAGCCGCTGCTCGTCGGTGTGCAGCGTGACGGGCAGCTCGGGCGAGACCCGGACCGAGAAGTCCAGGCCCTTTTCGGCCGTCAGCGGGCGGAACGTCGCCTCGACGTAGTCGACGAGCTGCACCAGGGCGATGCGGGTCGGGCTGACGTCCATCTTGCCCGCCTCGACCTTCGACAGGTCGAGGATGTCGTTGATCAGCTGCAGCAGGTCCGAGCCCGCGCCGTGGATCGTCTCGGAGAACTCGACCTGCTTGGAGGACAGGTTCCCGTCGGCGTTGTCGGCGAGCAGCTTGGCCAGGATCAGCAGCGAGTTGAGCGGCGTGCGCAGCTCGTGCGACATGTTGGCCAGGAACTCGGACTTGTAGCGCATCGAGACCGCGAGCTGCTCGGCGCGCTCCTCCAGGACCTGCCGGGCCTCCTCGATCTCGGTGTTCTTCACCTCGATGTCCCGGTTCTGCCGGGCCAGCAGCTCGGCCTTCTCCTCCAGCTCGGCGTTGGACAGCTGCAGCGCCTTCTGCCGGTTCTCCAGCTCGCCGGAGCGCTCCTTGAGCTGCTCGGTCAGCTCCTGGGACTGCTCCAGCAGCCCCTCGGTCTTGGTGTTGACGCTGATCGTGTTGACGCTGATGGCGATGATGTCGGTGATCTGGCTGAGGAAGTCCTTCTGGATCTGGGTGAACGGCTGGAACGCGGCCAGCTCGATCACGCCCAGGATCCGGTCCTCGAAGAGCACCGGCAGGACGATGACGTGCGCCGGGGGCGCCTCGCCGAGCCCCGACACGATCTTGAGGTACCCCGGCGGCACGTTCTCCACCAGGATCGACCGCTTCTCGATCGCGGCCTGCCCGATCAGCGCCTCACCGGGCAGGAACGTGGTGGGCATGGAGCGCTTGGAGAAGCCGTACGACCCGACGAGCCGCAGCTCGTACGCGTCCTCGTCCTCCCCCGAGCCCCGCTCGCCGTCCCCGATCTCCTCGGCGAGGAAGAACGCGCCGTGCTGCGCGGAGACCACCGGGGTCAGCTCGCTCATGATCAGCGCGGCCACGTCGCCCAGGTCCCGGCGGCCCTGCATCAGGCCGGAGATCCGGGCCAGGTTGCCCTTGAGCCAGTCCTGCTCCTTGTTGGCGAGCGTGGTCTCCCGCAGGCGCACGATCATCGTGTTGATGTAGTCCTGCAGCTCCAGGATCTCGCCTGCCGCGTCCACGTCGATGCGCAGGTTCAGGTCGCCGCGGGTCACCGCGGTGGCCACCTGCGCGATGTTGCGGACCTGGCTGGTGAGGTTGTTGGCCATCAGGTTCACCGACTCGGTGAGGTCCTTCCAGATGCCGGAGACGTCCGGCACCCGCGCCTGGCCGCCGAGGCGCCCCTCGGTCCCCACCTCGCGCGCCACCCGGGTGACCTCGTCACCGAAGGCGGACAGCTGGCCGACCATCGTGTTGATGGTCGTCTTCAGCTCCAGGATCTCGCCGCGCGCGTCCACGTCGATCTTCTTGGACAGGTCGCCGCGGGCGACCGCGGTCGTCACCATGGCGATGTTGCGGACCTGGCCGGTCAGGTTGGACGCCATGCCGTTGACCGACTCGGTGAGGTCCTTCCACGTGCCGGCGACGCCGGGCACGCGGGCCTGCCCGCCGAGGATGCCCTCGGTGCCGACCTCGCGGGCGACACGGGTGACCTCGTCACCGAACGCCGACAGCGTGTCCACCATCGTGTTGATCGTCTCCGCGAGCTGCGCGACCTCGCCGCGCGCCTCGACGGTGATCTTCTTGGTGAGGTCGCCGTTGGCGACGGCGGTGGCGACCGCGGCGATCGAACGCACCTGGTTGGTCAGGTTGTTGGCCATCAGGTTGACGTTGTCGGTCAGGTCCTTCCAGATGCCCGACACGTCCCGCACCCGGGCCTGCCCGCCCAACTGCCCCTCGGTGCCGACCTCGCGGGCCACGCGGGTGACCTCGTCACCGAACGCCGACAGCGTGTCCACCATCGTGTTGACGGTGGTGACCAGGGCCAGGATCTCGCCCTTGGCGTCGACGGTGATCTTCTTCGACAGGTCGCCGCTGGCGACCGCCGTCGTCACCTCGGCGATGTTGCGGACCTGGCTCGTCAGGTTGTTGGCCATGAAGTTGACGGACTGCGTGAGGTCCTTCCACGTGCCGCTGACGCCCTTGACCTCGGCCTGGCCGCCCAGGATCCCCTCGGTGCCCACCTCGCGGGCGACCCGGGTCACCTGCTCCGCGAAGGACGACAGCTGGTCGACCATCGTGTTCAGGGTGTTCTTCAGCTCCAGGATCTCGCCCCGGGCGTCCACGTCGATCTTCTGCGACAGGTCGCCGCGCGCGACCGCCGTGGCGACCTGCGCGATGTTGCGGACCTGGGCGGTCAGGTTCCCGGCCATGCCGTTCACCGAGTCGGTCAGATCGCGCCACACGCCCGCGACGCCGGGCACCTGCGCCTGGCCGCCGAGGCGCCCCTCGGTCCCCACGTCCCGGGCGACGCGGGTCACCTGGTCGGCGAACGAGGAGAGCTGGTCGACCATCGTGTTGATGGTGTTCTTCAGCTCCAGGATCTCGCCCCGGGCGTCCACGTCGATCTTCTGCGACAGGTCGCCGCGCGCCACCGCCGTCGTCACCTGGGCGATCTGCCGCACCTGGGACGTCAGGTTGCCGGCCATGAAGTTGACGGAGTCCGTCAGGTCCTTCCAGGTGCCGGCGACGCCGTCCACCCGCGCCTGGCCCCCCAGCCGGCCCTCCGTGCCCACGTCCCGCGCCATCCGGGTCACCTGGGCCGCGAAGGACGACAGCTGGTCGACCATGCGGTTCACGGTGTTCTTGAGCTCCAGCATCTCGCCTGAGACGTCCACGGTGACCTTCTGCGACAGGTCGCCGTTGGCGACCGCCGTCGTCACCTGGGCGATGTTGCGGACCTGGCCGGTCAGGTTGCGGAAGGCGGTGTTGACCGAGTCGGTGAGGTCCTTCCACGTGCCCGCCGCGCCCGGCACCTGCGCCTGGCCGCCCAGCTCGCCCTCGACACCGACCTCGCGGGCCACCCGCGTCACTTCCGCGCCGAAGGAGGACAGCTGGTCCACCATCGTGTTCACGGTGTTCTTCAGCTCCAGCATCTCGCCGGAGACGTCCACCGTGACCTTCTGCGACAGGTCGCCGTTGGCGACCGCCGTCGTCACCTGCGCGATGTCCCGCACCTGGGCCGTCAGGTTGCGGAAGGCGGTGTTCACCGAGTCCGTGAGGTCCTTCCACGTCCCCGCCGCCCCCGGCACCTGCGCCTGGCCGCCGAGCAGCCCCTCGGCGCCGACCTCGCCCGCCACGCGCGTCACCTCGTCGGCGAACGTCCGCAGCGTCTCGGTCATCGCGTTGATCGTCTCCGCGAGCTGCGCGACCTCGCCGCGCGCCCCGATGGTGATCTTCTGCGACAGGTCGCCGTTGGCGACCGCGGCCGTCACCTGCGCGATGTCCCGCACCTGGGCCGTCAGGTTCCCGGCCATGAGGTTGACGGAGTCCGTCAGGTCCTTCCACACCCCGGCGACGTCCGGCACCTGCGCCTGGCCGCCCAGCTCGCCCTCGGTACCGACCTCGCGCGCGACACGCGTCACCTCGGAGGCGAAGGACGACAGCTGGTCGACCATGGTGTTGACGGTGTTCTTGAGCTCCAGCATCTCGCCGGCCACGTGAACCGTGACCTTCCGGGACAGATCGCCCTTGGCGACCGCCGTCGTCACGAGAGCGATGTCACGCACCTGCGCCGTGAGCCGGGACGCCATCGTGTTGACCGAATCCGTCAGGTCCTTCCACGAACCCGACATCCCGCGCACCTTGGCCTGGCCGCCGAGCTTGCCCTCGGTCCCGACCTCGCTGGCGACCCGCGTCACCTCGTCGGTGAACGCCGACAACTGGTCCACCAGGCCGTTGACCGTCCGGCCGACCTTGAGGAACTCACCGCGCAGCGGGTGCGCGGAACCGTCCGCGCCCTGCGAGCGCAGGTCCATCCGCTGCTCCAGATCGCCCTCCGCGACCGCCGACAGCACCCTGCCGACCTCGGAGACCGGCCGGACCAGATCGTCGACCAGCGCGTTCGACGCGTCGATCGCGGCCGCCCAGGAGCCCTCGCAGGCCCCCGTCTCCAGGCGCTCGGTGAGTTTTCCCTCACGGCCGACGACCCGGCGCACCCGCGCCAGCTCGCCCGTCAGGTGCTGGTTGCGGTCGGCGACCTCGTTGAAGACGGCCGAGACCTCCGCCATCAGCCCGTCCCCGGACACCGTCAGCCGCTTGCGGAAGTTGCCGTCCCGCATGGACGCCAACGCCGCCAGGAGTCTGTACAAGGCAGCCGAATCCACCTCGATGGTCCCGTTGGCGCGGGATCGCGCGTTCTTTCCACGCGAAACTGCACCGCGCGTCGATGCGCTGGACTCCACCGTGTCCCTCCCGGAGGGTCGACCAAACTGCTCGTGAACTGCCTCTTAGACATGCCCAGTGTTTCACCATGCCCGCACCTGGCCATAACAGTTCGGCAGCTTCGCATATGACCAGACGCACGATCGGGGCAGAAACACCCGGAACCAGCGCACGCGCCATCAGCGGAGGTAAGTAACCTGGCATCCGGTTGCCCGCCACAGACCGGGCCTACACCTCACGGGGGCCGCCGGTGACGGCGCAAAGAATCGAAAGCGAGACCGACGACAGCGCCGAGGGGCGCACGAGGAGTTCTGTGATCACGGCGCGGGCAGCGGCCACCTTCCAGCCGGTGGGGCGATCGGTCGCCGTCGCGCGCGCCTTCGTCCGCGACACCCTCCAGGGGTGGGGCTTCTCCGACATCGTCGACGACGCTGTCGTTCTGACCAGCGAACTCGTCACCAATGCGGTGGTCCACGCGGGTACCTCCGCCGACGTACAGTGCCTGCGCTACGACACAGCGGTACGCGTCGAGGTCGCCGATCACTACCCCGAGCGCGAGGTCCCCCTCCAGGAGTCCGGCGTACCGCTCCGCAGCCCCGACAGCGAAGGGGGGCGCGGGCTCGTCCTGTGCTCGGCCCTCGCCAGCCGCTGGGGCGTGGAGTACACCCCCGCCGCCAAGCACGTCTGGTTCCAGCTCGACCTGCCGGAACGCTCCGCGGGCACCCGTGCCGCGAGCCCCGCGCTGCCGACCGCCGCCCTCCCGCTGACCGACGAGCGGGTCCGCGTCGCCGTGATCCAGGTCGACGCCAACGCGGTCGTCACCCGCTGGAACGACGACGCCACGGATCTGTTCGGCCACACCTCCGACCAGATGGTCGGCAAGCCCCTCACCACGCTCACCGCCTGGCCGCAGACCCCCGGCACCGGCATCGGCCTCGCCGAGGCGCTGCTCCTCTCCCGCTGGGAGGGCACCTACGGAATACGCGGCGCGGACGGCCGGGTCCAGCCCGTGTACGGCTCCCACCTGCGGGTCCGCGACACCACCGGCGAGCCCTCCACCGTCTGCCTGCTGGTCCGCGCCGACGAGCGGGCCGTCCTGCAGAGCCCCGCGCGCGGCCCCGTCAGCTCGGACGCGGCGGCCGGGGACCGTGGGAAGGCCGCGGACGCCTTCGAGGTCTTCATCGGCTCCCCGGCGCCCGACGACCTCGACGGGCTCCTGCAGCGCACCGTGGAGCGCGCCCGCGACATGCTCGACGGCGACGCCGCCTACCTGCTGCTCGCCACCGACGACGAGACGGAACTGGAGGTCCGCGCCTCCACCGGCCTGCCCTCCGCCCGCCAGCGCTTCGCCCGCGTCCCCGTGGAAGCCGGTACCGGCCGCTACGGCAGCGCCAGGATGCCCGCCGTCCACGAGGACCTCAACGCCGTCCCCGGCGCCGTCCCGCTGCTCGCCGGCACCGGCATGCGCTCCATCGTCACGGTGCCGCTCAAGGTCGAGGGCCGGCTCACCGGCTCGCTCGGCGTCGCCGCCGAGGCACCCGGCCGGTACTCCAACGAACAGGCCCTGCGGCTGCAGTTCGCCGCCGACCGCATCGCGCTCGCGGTCGAGAGCGCCCGGCTCACGGA
Source organism: Streptomyces sp. NPDC006733 (assembly GCF_040636125.1). Taxonomy (NCBI): domain Bacteria; kingdom Bacillati; phylum Actinomycetota; class Actinomycetes; order Kitasatosporales; family Streptomycetaceae; genus Streptomyces; species Streptomyces sp. NPDC006733. The sequence continues at coordinate 131,872 of NZ_JBEYJD010000028.1, forward strand.
GCTGGAGCGCCTGCGCCGGGGCTCACTGTCCTTCCTCGTCGAGGCGTCGGACCTGCTCGCCGGCACCCTGGAACGCGACCAGACGCTCGCCCTCATGGCCCAGATGACCGTTCCGACGCTGGCCAGTTGGTGTGCCGTCTACACCATCGCCGAGCAGTCGGAGCCCGAACTCGCCTTCGTGCTGCACGAGGACGAGGACCGGATCGACGGCATCAAGGCCCTGCTGGCGAAGCTGAACCCCCCTGCGCCGGAGCCAACGCCCGGCGCACGTGTCTGGAGTGCGCCCTCCGACGCCGCCCATTCCACTGCTCTGCGCGCCTCGCTGCGCAGTCTGGGCCTCGGCGAGGCGGGCCGCCCCGCGACCGGACCCGGCACCGCGCTGGCGACCGCCGCCGCGGTCGGCGGCGAGACCGTGGTCCTGCCGCTGGTCGCCCGCAACCGCGTCATCGGCATGCTCACCCTCGGCAAGCCCGCCGACGAGCGCTTCCGCCAGGAGATCCTGGAGCTCGCCGAGGACCTCTCCCGCCGCGCCGCCCTCGCCCTGGACAACGCCCGCCTCTACAGCGAGCGCACAGCCATCAGCCAGGCACTCCAGCGCAGCCTGCTGCCGCCGGGGCTGCCGCCCATCCCCGGCGTCGAGGTCGAGGTCATCTACCGTGCGGCCGGCGAGGGCAACGAGGTCGGCGGCGACTTCTACGACCTCTTCCCGATCCGCGACGGCTGCTGGGGCTTCGCCATCGGCGACGTGTGCGGCACGGGCCCGGAGGCCGCGGCCGTCACCGGCCTCGCCCGGCACGCGATCCGGCTCCTGGCCCGCGAGGGCTTCGGCGGACCCGCCGTCCTGGAGCGGCTCAACGCGGCCATCCTGGACGAGGGCGCCCGCAGCCGCTTCCTGACCCTGCTCTACGGCGAGTTGTGGCCGCAGGCCGACGGCAGCGCCGTCCTCAAGGTCGTCTGCGCCGGCCACCCGCTGCCGCTGCGACTGCGCCCCGACGGCACCGTGGAGCCCGCCGCCGAACCGCAGCCGCTGCTGGGCGTCCTGGACGACCTGGAACTGTTCGAGCAGACCATCACCCTGGACCCGGGCGACGTCATGCTCTGCGTCACCGACGGCGTCACCGAACGCCGCGAGGGCTCCCGCATGCTCGGCGACGACGGCCTCGCGGACGTCCTCGCCACCTGCACCGGCCTCACCGCCGGCGCGGTCGCCGCCCGCATCCAGCGAGCCGTGGAGCGCTTCGCCTCGGACGCGCCCTCCGACGACATGGCCATCCTCGCGATGCGCGTCCCCGCCCTGCCCGAGAACTGACGGCACGACAGGAGCCCCTGGTGCCACCGGCACCAGGGGCGCCAGGGGCCTCCGGGAACAGATCCGGCCAACAGGGCCGGACAACGAAAAGGACCCCCCGCCGTCAGGCGAGGGGTCCTTCTTCTGGGGCCCCCATGCGGAATCGAACCGCAGACCTTCTCCTTACCATGGAGACGCTCTACCGACTGAGCTATAGGGGCTCGGTGTCGACAAGGAAAATCTTAACCCATGAATGACCGTGCTCGGTAACCCGTTCCCCCCTGATCCCCGACGGGATCAGAGCAGGCCACCGAGGGCGTTGCAGGCGTCCGCGATATGCGTCAACTCCCGCTGGGTCAGCCCCGAGTGCACGGGCAGCGACAGCGCCTGCGCCGCCGCCAGTTCGGTCTGCGGCAGCACCTTGCGGGACCGGTGCGCCGCGAGCCGGTGCACGGGCGTGGGAACGCTCACGGTCGCCCGCACCCCGCGCCGCGACAGCGCCCTGACGAAGGCGTCCCGGTCGGGCCGGCCGTTGCCCGGGATCCGCACCGTGTAGTGGTGGTAGACGTGGTGCGCGCCCGGCTCGACGTACGGAACGATGACGCCGGTCAGCGCCGAGTCCAGGAACCGCGCGTGCGCACGCCGCCTGGCCACCTCCCCCACGTCCTCCGCCGGCTCGTCCTCCTCGACCAGCGCTATCCCCTGCCGCGCCGCCAGCTCGCCCAGCTCCCGCATGGGCGCCGGGTGGCCGAACTGGTGCACCACCAGCACGGCTGACGTCCTGGGGGTGAGCGCGGCCTCCACGGAGGCCGGGTCGAGGCAGTACGTCCGCGGGTCGATGTCGGCGAACACCGGGGTCGCGCCCACCATCACCACGGCCGCCGCGGACGACTCCGGCGCGAAGGACGGCACGATCACCTCGTCACCGGAACCGATACCGAGGTCTCGCAGGGGCTGCCTGTCCATCATCAACTGACGCACGTCCCTACCTCCACATGTCGAGGTGCCAAGGTTCCCGCCGAGACATGAACATGGGGTGACGGACAACAAAAAAGCCCCAACCCCCGAGCCGAAGCTCGGGGGTTGGGGCTGAATGATTGTTCGGCGGCGTCCTACTCTCCCACAGGGTCCCCCCTGCAGTACCATCGGCGCTGAAAGGCTTAGCTTCCGGGTTCGGAATGTAACCG